>JANMWV010000290.1:0-2103 GCA_031394165.1 Actinomycetes bacterium | reverse complement strand
GCTGAGAGCGGCGCCTGTGCTTCGAGGCCCGCATCCTCAATGGGGTCGAGGCGTAGCACAGCCAAGGCCGCGTCGATCTGTTCGATCACGTACGTCGCGCGCGCCGAGTCGACCGGCGGACACTGGAAACGGAGCGTCCCGATCACCCTGACCCTGTTCTCCTCCGATTTGGGAAGAGCGGCAGGATCGTCCAACGCCGTTCTCGCGCAAGACAGCACATGCAGCGGATCGATGGCCACCGAAGCATCATGAGCTCGATGTCGGCCGACATCTCAGTTGGCACGAGATGACAACTCAGTTCAAGCGAGCAAGCGCAATCATGTGCTCGCCGGCCGGGCTACCTGTCACGATCAAAGGCATGAACGAGGCAGCGGTTCTATGACGACGAAAACACGATCTGTCCAGCTATCCGAAGCCGAGATCCATCTCCTCCGTGAGGCTTTGGACTCTCACGAGTACTGGCAACTCTCGGAAACGCATGAACGCAACGACGGCTACTCGACCGTCGAGGATGGCGCGAACGAGGAGATCGATGCCGTTCGGGCACTGGAGTCGAAGCTCTGCAGGACAGCCGCGACGCCGTAAGTCGCGCGACCAACCGTCAGCGATCGGCTGGCTCCGGTTCGACCGTGAGCCAGTGCTCAGCGGCGCAGAGCTCCACGCGGAAGAAGCGGAGGAATCCTTCCTGCCCCAGCAGGTTGAAAGCGAACGGCCACGGATCGCAGAACGTGACGGGTGCGTCGTACCGGTGCCCGCCGATCGTCAAGTCTGCGCGCGCGTGTCGCGCCGCTGTTCGCACGCCGCCGATGACAAGCGTCGACTCCGGGGCGCCGGCGAGATCGATCCCCGTTGCCTCCGCAAGCCACGCACCGAAGCGATTGGCTGTTGCGCTCGTGTCCACAAGGCAAAGCTGCGGCGCCTCTTCCAGATCCTCCACCTGAACCGGCACGACGGGCCGCGACAGGCCGGAGCCTTCGCCGGGAAGCTCGAGGAACTCAAACCTCACGAGGGCGCGAGACCTTCCGCGTCGCTCAGAGACTCGGGCACGCGGAACATGCCATAGCTCGCTCGACGCTCATGCTTCGCCAGCCAGGCGAGAATCTCAACCGGGCTATCGGCGGCGACAAGCACGTCCGTCGGGCCGGACAGCGCAACCCACTTGCCGACGTACGGCGCTAGAGCAGCGGCCTGACGGCCCGCATGTGTACCGTCCCGCTTCGGCACGTCGTCGGGGTTGTCGCTGTCGCTGTCGCCGGCACCGGCGCGGGCGGCGACGAAGCCGAGTCGCTTCAAGATCCGTCGCGCCTGATGGGTCGTGAAATCCGCCCGATCGAGCCCGGTAGCTCGGCTGATCACTTGCTTCGGCGGAAAGCGGCGGCCCAGCACGACGACGTAGTGCTCGCGCACGGGCTCGGGGAGTACGTCGCCGGCGACCGCCTCGACACGGCTGCGATCCAGATCAAACCGTTGTCCTGCGATCGTGAACGCCACCATCTCTCGATCGTACTCTCTGATTTGTACTTCTACAACCGTCTCTTTTGGACTTGTCTATCGCGCTATCGAATTGCAGACATCCGGAACCGCTGTGGTGTAGCGGCGGCCCTGCAGCGACCATCAAGGTGTCATCGAAAGCCGAGGAGGCGCACATGGATCCCTATTTGTTCTCCCAGCTGTACCGCGAGCGACTGGCCCAGTTCGAGCGAGAAGCGCAGTACCGCCGAGACTTGCCGAAGCGTGAACGCCGCTTGCTACGGCAGGTCGGCTCGCTGCTCATGGGGTCGCGCCGGCCGGCGCGGCTCGTCCCAGCCACCGCCACGGAGGCGTGCACGTGCCGCTGACCGCCACAATGCGGCAGATGAGCCCGGCGCCAGACAAGGCAGGCCACGACCGCTGGCTCGGCGTCGAGGTCCGGCATCTTGCCGCCCTCCGCGCCGTCGCCGACGAGGGGACATTCGGCGCGGCGGCACTCCGGCTCGGCTACGCGCAGTCGGCGATCAGCCAGCAGATCGCGGCGCTCGAACGCCACGTCGGCCGGCGCCTCTTCGACCGACCCGGCGGCTCACGCCCCGTGACGCTCACGCGCGCCGGCGAGCTTCTCCTGGG
>JANMWV010000268.1:0-10236 GCA_031394165.1 Actinomycetes bacterium | reverse complement strand
CGGCTGGCCGTTGTGGAATTTGACGCCCTTGCGGATCTGGAAGGTCCAGACGGTTGCGTCCGCGTTTGGCTTCCAGCTCGTCGCGAGCCAGGGCACGACCTGTCCGTCCTTGTTCGTGAACGTCAGGTACTCGCCGGGGATGCCCGCGAAGGCGAGCGATCCACCCTCGTTGAGCAGGTACGGCTCGAGCGAGGCGCCGAAGGCCGCGATGCCGACGCGAAGCGTGCCGCCGGCCTTCGCGCTCGCCAGCTGCGCCGTCGATCCGGGTGCCGCAGCTGCTTCGCCGACGAGCCCGAGCAGGGAGCCCACCGCTCCGAGCGAGAGCCCGAACATCGCGCCGCGGCGGAGGAACTCTGCGCGGTCGAGCTCACCGCGGACGAGCTCGTCGATCAGGTTGTTCTCGAGCGGCCCAGCCTCGTTGCGGCGGAACTTGTCGATGCGTCTGAGCTCTTCGCGGTCCATCTCGTCAGCCTCCCTTGCCTGTTCGATATGACTCAGTGCTGGATACACCGCAGTGCAGGGCGGGAGCCTGGAGCACGTCCGCCACGCGTCGTCCGCGGTTGGGTCGGCGGTTCACGAGAGAGGAACTAAAACACATCTCAGCCGCGCCGGTCAAGGCGTTTTGTCTCACCTCTGGACCGCCGTTCACAAACGCGGCCGCCGCGAGGACTATTCTCGCCTCGTGCGCGACGACGCCCGCGAACTCGGCCGTCTCGGCGGTGGACGGTCCTCCGGGACCGGGGCTCGCGTGCGTCGGCACCTCCGCCTGACGCCGTTCCGGCGCGCCGCCGCCGCGGCGGCGCTCGCTGCGGGCTTCGCCTGGGCGAACCTCGCCGTCGGCCTTCCCCTGCTGGCATTCGCGCAGCACCGCTCGCCCGCCCTCGCCGCCGTGCTCGTGGGGACGAACACGCTCGCGTTCGTGCTCGGCTCCGGCGTCGCAGGGCTCCTGCGCCGGACCGAGGCCGGGATGGCATTCGGGCTCGGAAGCGTCGCGGCGGGCGATCTGATCGCGGCGCTCTTTCCCTCGAGCGCCGGGCTCGCCGCCGGCGCGGTCGTCAACGGCGTCGGCATGGGCCTCTTCTGGGTCGGCGCGATGGCCGCTCTCGGGGGGCGCGCCGGAGCGACGGGCTCTCCGCTCGCCTTCGTCGGCCAGTACGTCGTCTTCACCGCCGGCACCGCGGCCGGAGGAGCGCTCACGGGCCTCGCGATCGCCGGACTGCACGCGCTCGGCCTGGGCCTCGGCACGAGCATCAGGCTCTCGCTCCTGCTCGGCGTGCTCAGCGCCGCGGCGGCGCTGCCCTCGGTGCTGGCGTGGTTGCGCGGCAGGCCCGGCCACCCGGCGAGGCAGGGGATCCCGAACCCGCTCAGAGGGACGGCGATCCAGATCCCGGATCTGCTCCTGACGGGCTCGGCGGGCCTCTTCGTCGCGCTGACGCCGATCGTCCTGCACGAGTCGTTTCGCTTCACGCCGGCAGAGATCGGTGCCGTCTCCGGTGCGGCCGCCGGAGCCAAGATCCTCGGCAGCATCGCCGCCGGGTGGATCGGCAGCCGCGTGCGGATCCGCCGGCTGGCGCCGACGATGCTCCTGGTGAGTGCGGTCACCGTCGGGGCGCTTGCGGCTAGCCGTCCCGCGTGGCTCTACGTGCTGCTGCTGCTGGTGTCGATCGTGCTCGCCCTTGGCGCCTGGCCGGTGCTCGTCGACGGTGCGCTCGCGCGGGTCGCGCCGGCGGAACGCCTTCGGCTGTCGATCTCCTGGAACATGCGCGAGTACGCCGTGATCGCGGCGTCGACCGCCGGCGGCGGCTACCTCGTCCGCTCAGGCGAACCGCCGACCCTGTTGCTCACGATCGCCGCCGCACTGCTTCTTGCAGCGGCGATCGGTGCGGCGGCGATGCTCCGCCGGCCGGTGCACGACCCGTCTAGCCGTCCGGACCGCGGCACGCCGGCTGTTGCTCCGCACCTTCCACATGTGGTACACCATCCCAAGTCGCTCGAGACGGCCCCGACGCAAGCCACCGACCCGAAATGACGCCAGTCCACGGATGAGAGCCGCCGTCTGCCGGGAGTTCGGACAGCCCCTGACGATCGAGGAGCTCGACCTCGCTCGCCCCCAGGGAAGCGAGATCCACGTGCGGATGGGGGCGTGCGCGATCTGCCACAGCGACATCCTCCTGGGCGAGGGCGCCTGGGGCGGCTCCCTGCCCGCCGTCTTCGGCCACGAGGCCGCCGGCGTCGTCGAGGAGGTCGGGCCGCTCGTCACCGGCCTCGAGCCCGGCGACCACGTCGTCGTGACGCTGATCCGGTCGTGCGGGAGCTGTGTGTTCTGCGCGGCCGGCCAGCCGGTCTTCTGCGAAGCGACCTTTCCGCTCGACAGCTCGGGGCCGCTCACTGATCGCGGCGGAGCGCCGGTCCGCCAGGGCCTGCGCACCGGTGCCTTCGCGGAAGCGGTGGTCGTCGAGGCCTCGCAGGCGGTTGCGATCCCGAAGGACGTGCCGCTCGACGTGGCCTCGCTGCTCGCGTGCGGGGTGATCACGGGCGCGGGCGCGGTGCTGAACACCGCCGCGGTCGAAGCCGGCTCGAGCGTCGTCGTCATCGGCACCGGCGGCGTCGGCCTGAACGTCGTGCAGGGCGCCGCGCTCGCGGGCGCGAGAGAGATCATCGCGATCGACGTCTCGGACGACAAGCTCGCCGCGGCGGCCGTGTTCGGCGCCACCCGAACCGTCAACTCGCTGCGCGAGGATCCCGCCGAGGCCGTCGCCGCCGCCACCGGCGGCCGGCGTGCCGACTACGTGTTCGTCGCCGTGGGCGCCGCGGCGGCGATCCAGCAGGGACTCGGCCTGATGCGCCGCGGCGGCACGACCGTGATCGTCGGCATGCCGGCATCGGGCGTGATGAGCGAGTTCGACCCGGTCGCGCTCGCGGACGACGGCCAGCGGATCATCGGCAGCAAGATGGGTGCGGCGCGGATCCAGGTCGACATTCCCAATCTGCTCACGCACTACCGGCAGGGACGGCTGAAGCTCGACGAGCTGATCACCGGGCGCTACGCGCTGGCCGACATCAACGAGGCGATCGACTCCGTCGTGCGCGGCGAGGCGCTGCGCAACGTGATCGTGTTCGACCGATGAAGATCGCCGGAGTCAAGACGTTCGTGGTGGGAAACCCACCGCCGCACTTCGGCGGCCGCTACTTCGTGTTCCTGAAGCTCGTCACCGACGACGGCGTCGAAGGCGTCGGCGAGGTCTATGCGGCGACGTTCGACCCGCAGCTCGTCGCCCGGATGGTCGAGGACGTGTGCGACCACCACGCGATCGGCGCCGACCCGTTCCACATCGAGAAGCTCTGGCGCGACGTCTACGGCCGCGGCTACACGGGCCGGCCCGACATCTCGCTCGTGTCCGTGCTCAGCGGCATCGAGATGGCCTGCTGGGACATCATCGGCAAAGCGCTCGACAAGCCCGTGTACGAGCTGCTCGGCGGCCGTGTGCACGAGCGCCTGCGCTCCTACACCTACCTGTACGCAGCGCACGACGCGAGCCTCGACGCCGACCTGTACACCGACCCGGAGCTCGCGGCCGAAGCCGCGGTCAGGTACCTGGAGCTCGGCTTCACGGCGCTCAAGTTCGATCCCGTGGGCCGCTATACGACGTTCGACCCGCGCCAGCCCAGTCTCGAGTCGCTCGAGCGGTCGGAGCGCTACGTGCGCTCGATCCGAGAGGCGGTCGGCGACCGCTGCGACCTGTTGTTCGGCACGCACGGACAGTTCACGCCCTCGGGGGCGATCCGGCTCGCGAGGCGGATCGAGCAGTACGACCCGCTCTGGTTCGAGGAGCCGACGCCGCCGGAGCTGCCCGAGCAGATGGCCGTCGTCGCGCGCGCGACCTCGATCCCGATCGCGACCGGCGAGCGGCTGACCACGAAGTACGAGTTCGCCCGCGTCCTGCAGACGGGGGCGGCGTCGATCCTGCAGATGAACCTCGGCCGGGTCGGCGGCATCCTCGAGGCCAAGAAGATCGCCGGCATGGCCGAGGCCAACTACGCGCAGATCGCGCCCCACCTGTACTGCGGCCCGATCGTCGGGGCGGCCAACATCCAGCTCAGCACCTGTAGCCCGAACTTCCTGCTCCTCGAGGGCATCGAGCGCTGGGACGGCTTCCATGCGGAGATCCTCAAGCAGCCGATCCGGTGGGAGGACGGATACGTGATCCCGCCGACCGGGCCGGGCCTCGGCGTCGAGCTCGACGAGGACGTCGCCGCCCGCCATCCCTACGAGGACGACGAGCTCCATCTGGTGCCGATCTACGGCAACGGCGAATGAGCGAGGACGACACAGCGGGCGTACGCTCGCTGCTGCAGCCGCGGTCGCTGGCGATCGTCGGCGCCTCGCCGCGGAGCGCCCCGGCGATCGAGAACATCCTGCGCAGCGGCATCCGCGCCTGGGGCGTGCACCCGAGCCGGACGGACGTGCTCGGCCTCCCCTGTTTCCCGCGGACCGCCGACCTGCCGGAGACGCCTGAGGCGGCGCTGCTGCTCGTCAACCACGAGCGGGTGGAGGAGGCCTTCGAGGACGCGGCCGCAGCCGGTGTGCGCGCCTTCCTCGTCCCCGGGCTCGGCAGCGAAGCCGGTGCCGCGGCGCGACCGATCGTGGCTCGGCTCGCGGCGCGCGCGCGGGCGCTCGGGGCTGCGCTCCTCGGCCCGAACTGCATGGGCGTGGCCAGTCCGGGCGGCCCGACGATCTGGCTCGGCACCGTCCCGGACACCCTGGCGGCGGGACACGTGTCCGCCGTCTGCCAGTCGGGCTCGATCGGCGAAGCGCTGCTCGGCCTCGGCGGCCGCGTCGGCTTCCGGTGCGTCGTCTCGTCGGGTGGAGAGGCGGTCACGGACGCCGCCGACTTCGTGTCGTTCCTGGCCGACGACCCGGGGACGCGCGCGATCGCGCTCTTCCTCGAGACCGTGCACCGCCCCGACGCCTTCGCTCGGGCCCTGGCGCGCTGCGCGCTCGCCGAGAAGCCCGTCGTCTGTCTCAAGGTCGGCCGCTCGCCCGCGGCGGCACGCGTCGCGCTCGCGCACACGGGTGCGATCGTCGGCTCCGACCGCGCCTGCTCGGCGCTGCTGCGCCGGTACGGCGCCATCCAGGTCGACGACTTCGCCGAGCTCGTGGAGACGCTCGAGGTGCTCGGCTGCGCGAGACGGCCGGGCGGCACCCGGGTCGCGGCGATCTCGGAGTCGGGCGGCGAGGCGGCTCTCCTGGCGGATCACGGCGAGGCGGCGGGCCTGCCCTTCGAGCCGCTGCCCGACGGGCTCGCCCGGGCGCTCGTCGCCGAGTTCCCGAACTACGTCGCACCCGGCAACCCGCTCGACGCCTGGGCGGTGGACGAGGCCGCGAGGGTCTACCCGCGCTCGCTGGAGCTGCTGGTAGCCGCCGGGGCATTCGACATCCTGATCGCCCAGGTCGACCTCTCGCAGTTCAGGGGCGACGCCGAGCAGGTCTGGATCGAGACGATCGTTCGCGCCCTCGCGGCGGCCACCGCCGGAACGGCGGCCTTCGCCGCCGTGGTATCCGTGCACAGCGCCGATCCGCCTCGCAGGATCCAGGAGCTCGCGCGCGAGCTCGACCTGCCGCTGCTGCGGGGCGCGGGCGGGGCGATGCGGGCGCTCGCGCGGGTCGCGCACTGGCAGCCCGCGCGGGTGGCGGCGGCCGGGGCGCCGGAGCGGGTCGCTCTCGACGGGCTGCTCGTCGGGCTGCTCGCCGGGGAGGGTGCACTGGCCGAGCACGAATCCGCGGTCGTGCTCGAGCACTACGGCGTGCAATTCGCTCCGCGGCGGCGCGCGGCGACGCCGGCCGAGGCGGCGACCGCGGCGGCCGAGCTCGGCTTTCCGGTGGTCGTCAAGCTCGACGGGCCGGCGCACAAGAGCCTCGTCGGCGGCGTCGTGCTCGGCGTCGAGAGCGCGCAGGCTGCAGCCGACGCCGCCCGGGCGCTCGGCGGCAGCGTCCTCGTCGCGAAGCAGTTGGCCGGAGGGCCCGAGGCGTTCTGCGGTATGAGCCGCGACCCCCACTATGGGCCGGTGCTCGCCGTCGGGGCCGGCGGGACGGCCGTCGAGTCGCTCGGCGGCGTCGCCGTCACGGTTGCGCCGGTCGACCTGGAGACCGCGGCCGAGCTCGTCGCCGAGGCCGGCATCGACCTTGCCCGCGAGGACGTCGCGCGGACGCTCGCCGCCCTCGGCAGGATCGCCCTCGACCATCCGGAAATCTCCGAGATCGACGTCAACCCGATGATCCTGAGCGGTGCCGGCGCCGTCGCGGTCGATGCGCTCGTGGTCGTCGACCGAGGAGGGACACCATGAGCGAGCTCGTCCTCTACGACACGCGGGGGCCGGCGGCGTGGATCACCCTCAACCGCCCCGAGAAGCTGAACGCGATCAGCCGGGCCATGGTCGACGAGCTCCACGAGGCACTCGCACTTGCCCTCGCAGACGACGCGGTGAAGATCGTCGTCCTCACGGGTGCCGGAAAGGCTTTCTCGGCGGGGTACGACATCGCGGAGGAAGTCGCCGACGGCATCAGCGGCGCGGATGAGTGGCGCGACGCGCTCGCGCGCGACGTCGGGATCGCGATGGAGCTCTGGGCCTTCCCGAAGCCGACGATCGCCGCGGTGCGGGGGTGGTGTCTCGGAGGCGCGTGCGAGCTCGCGATGGCCTGCGACCTGATCGTCACGGCAGACGACGCACGCTTCGGCGAGCCCGAGATCCGCTACGGCTCCGGGCCGGTGGCACTGCTGATGCCCTTCCTGCTCGGGCAGAAGAAGACGAACGAGCTGCTGTTCACGGGTGACACGGTCGACGCCACGGAGGCGCATCGGATCGGCCTCGTCAACCGCGTCGTCCCCGGCGACGAGCTCGAGCACGCAGTCGCGGAGCTCGTCGGCAAGATCGCCCCGACGCCGCTGACCACGTTGCGGTTGACGAAGCTCGCGCTGACGCGGGCGTACGAGGCGATGGGCCTCCGCGCAGCCGTGAGCGCGAACCTCGACCTCTCGGCGATCCTCAACTCCGTGGACAGCCCCGAGCAGGAGGAGTTCGACCGGATCGTCGCCGAGCAGGGGCTGAAGGCCGCGCTCGCCTGGCGCGACACCCGCTACGACACCGACTACGACACCCAGCACGACTAGCCACGACGAGGAGGTCTCCATGACGTCAGCCGCGAAGCCCGGTTTGCTCGAGCGCCTCGAGCAGGGACCGGTGATCTGCGCCGAGGGCTACCTCTTCGAATGCGAGCGTCGCGGCTACCTGCAGGCGGGAGCGTTCGTTCCCGAGGTCGTGCTCGACCACCCCGAGGTGGTGACGGAGCTCCATCGCGAGTTCGTCCACGCGGGGTCGGACGTGGTGGAGGCGTTCACGTACTACGGGCATCGCGAGAAGATGCGCCTCGTCGGCAAGGAGCATTTGCTCGAGCAGCTCAACCGGCGTGCGCTCGAGCTCGCGCGCGCGGTCGCCGACGAGAGCGGCGCGCTCCTTGCCGGCGACCTGTCGAACACGAACGTCTTCTCCGACGACGCCGAATCGCCGCGGATCGTGCGTGAGATGTTCGAGGAGCAGGCGGGCTGGGCGGTGGACGCCGGCGTCGACTTCATCATCGCGGAGACGTTCTCCCACGCTGCAGAGGCGCTGATCGCGCTCGACGTGATCAAGCAGACGGGCCTTCCGGCCGTCGTCACCCTCGCGCTGCACCGCGAGTCGGTGACGCGCGACGGTCTCACTCCCGCAGAGGCCTGCCGGCGCCTCGAAGCCGCGGGTGCCGACGTCGTCGGCCTGAACTGCATCCGCGGCCCGCGGACGATGCTCCCGCACGTGGCAGCGATCCGCGCGGCGGTGACCTGCCACGTCGCTGCGCTCCCGGTTCCCTACCGCACACACGACGCGCAGCCGACGTTCCAGTCGCTGCAGGACCCCGATTTCGACGGTCGGCCGTTCCCGACCGCGCTCGACCCGTTCACCTGCAGCCGCTACGAGCTGGCCGAGTTCGGCGCGGCCGCGCTCGCGCTCGGCGTCCGCTACCTCGGCGTCTGCTGCGGCGCCGGGCCACACCACATCCGCAGCCTCGCCGAAGCCGTCGGGCGCACGCCGCCCGCGAGCCGCTACACCGCCGACATGTCGAAGCACGCCTTCTTCGGCACGGATCCAGCCCTGCGCCGCGAGAACCAGGAGTTCGCCGAGAACCTCTAGTGCGAGTGGCCCTCGACCACTTCCTCGAGGTAGCTCAGCGACGTGCGGATCAGCGAGCCGTGCTCGTCGGCGTCGTAGAAGCCCATGCGCCAGAGGGGCGGCGAGTAGCAGTGGATCGAGGTCGCCGGAGGGCCGCCGGCATGGCGGACACCGTGGATGTACGCAGCGTCGAACTCGAAGGCCTCACCGGCCGCTCGGATGCGGCTCGCATGGGCGAAGCCTCCCGGCCCGATGTGAAAGCGGTCCTCGACGAGGTGGCCCTCGCAGACGTACACGGCGCCGGAGGAGAGGTCGTGGTCGTGGTAGCCCGTCTTCTGGTCGTCGAGCCAGCAGATCATCCAGACGTCGAGGTGCGTGTCGCGGTAGAGCTGCATGTAGATCCGCTCGCCGGCGTCGTGGCGAACGTGCTCGCGCCAGAGCTCGGGAGTCGTGCCGATCGCGGTGGCGAGCTCGACGAGCTCGCTCCGCTCGAGATCGCGCGCATCCGGCAGCCGCTGCGGGACGAACGTGGCGATGTCGGTCACGTGAGCAGTGTGGTCGGATTGTCCTGACAAAGTGCTTGCACCGCAGCTTGACCGAAGCTCCGGACGTGCGACAGCGTGAGCGTCGAGTCGATCACCGGTGCGTCGCTGCCGAACAGGATCTGCCGCGCTCCGAAGGTGGCGAGGCAGAGCTCGAGCGAGCGCCGTCCGTACGACGACGTCTCGAGGTAGATCGTCGGATGCAATGCGCTCTTGATGTCGAAGCCGCGCGCCTGCATCCGCTCGAGCTGGAACGGCGCGCCGCCGGCGAGGAGGGAGAACACGATGCGAAGGTCGGGCCAGCGCTCGACGCCGTGCGCGAGCCAGGCTGCGTAGGCCCGCTGCATCTGGGCGGTGTAGTCGATCGCAGCCGCCCACCATTCAGGTGCACCGGGCGGCGGGTGGCCGACGCCGGGATGCACGAGCACGAAGGTTCCGAGCCGGACCATCTCGTCGAGCACGGGAGCGAGGCGGTCGAGGTCGGCGAGATCGTCCGCGGCGAGGATCGTGCCGACGAACCCGTGCTGCGGGCGCCCCATCGAGAGCGCGAGCATGCGTCCCGCGCTCGCCTCGACGGCGGCGAGCGCGCCCTCGTGGTAGGCGCGGCGCAGGGACTCGGCCTCGTCGTCGTCGAGCCGGTCGATCCCGAGCGTCGGCGGACAGGAGACGATCGCGACGTCGATCTCGGCGCGGTCGAGGTTGGCGATGCACGCCCCGACTCCGTAGGCGGCCGGGTCGATCTCGAACTCCGCTTCCGGCTCGAGCACGAGCGTGTGGCGGCGGATGTGCGGCGGCGATGTCCTCCCGGCCAGCGCCTCGACGAGCGACTCGGGCCACAGGTGATGGTGCACGTCGTAGGTCGTCACCGCGCTCCAACTCTAGAGGCTTGATGCGGATTAGGCGTGCGTGCGACTAGTCCGCATCAGGCCCCTAGTGTGCGCTCGTGACGAAGTGGAGACCACGCGCGGTCGCCCACGGGCTCGCGTGGACGGCCGCGATCGCGCTCGCCGCGTGGCTCCTCGCGAAGGTCGTGCCGCTGCTCGGGGCGCCCGTGCTCGCGATCCTGCTCGGCCTCGCCGTCTCGGTCCTGCGCCGTCCGTCGCCGCGCGCTGTGCCCGGGATCGCCTTCTCCTCGTCGGTGCTCCTCCAGCTCGCAATCGTCCTGCTCGGTGCGACGCTCTCGCTCGGGCAGATCCTGCGGGTCGGCGCGAGGTCGCTGCCGGTGATGCTCGGCACGCTCGCCGTTGCGCTCGCCGGGGCGGTCGTGCTCGGCCGGGTGCTCGCCGTCTCACCGCGGCTGCGCGCGCTGATCGGCGTCGGCACCGGCATCTGCGGCGCGTCGGCGATCGCCGCGATCGCGGGGATCGTCGAGGCCACCAGCACGGAGATCGCGTACGCGATCTCGACGATCTTCGTGTTCAACCTCGTCGCCGTCGTCCTCTTCCCGCCGCTCGGTCGCCTCTTCCACCTGAGCCCGCACGGCTTCGGGCTC
>JANMWV010000236.1:0-1941 GCA_031394165.1 Actinomycetes bacterium | reverse complement strand
CCACTTCGCCGAGACGTGCACCGACTTTTTGATCTCGGCTACGTCTCGGTCACCCCAACCGGGCAGTTCCTGGTCAGTCCTCGTCTGCGCGCCGAATTCGCCAACGGCCACACGTACTACGCTCTCGAGGGCCAACAACTTCGGCGGCCCGAGCGGTTGGAAGCTGCGCCGGATCGTGAACTCCTCGCGTGGCACTCTGAGACGGTCTTTCAGGCCTCCTAAGTGGTTGGCACGGAGTAAGGGAGTCGCCGATCACAGATCGGTCGCGGACACCCAGACGCCCTCCAGGCCGGCGCTTGCGGCGATCACGGCGGCCGCCTCGTGGAGTTCGTCGTCGGCGACGTGGGCGTAGCGGCTGACCGTCGAGAGGTCGGCGTGACCGAGGTAGGCGGCGACAGCGGACGAGTTGCCCGCCGGCCCCTACGTCCGGATCGAGATCGAGGACCACGGCGCGGGCATGGACGGCGACACGCTCGCGCAGCTCTTCGACCCGTTCTTCACGACCAAGTTCACCGGCCGCGGGCTCGGGCTCGCTGCTGTGCTCGGCATCGTCCGCGGCCACGGCGGCGCCATCCGGCTCGCCAGCGAGCTCGGTTCGGGAACCGTGGCGACGTTGCTGTTTCCGGTTGCCGCACGCACCGTGTCGACGACGGCCTCCTAGTAGGTTGCGAGCGCCGGTCTAGGCGACGCGATACCGATAGCCGTAGCCGCGCACGTTCTCGATCAGCAGCGGCTGCGACGGGTCGTGTTCGATCTTCTTGCGCAGGTAGCCGATGGTGATCTTCACGCGGTCGCGGCCGGCCACGATGCCTCCGCCCCACGCGAGCTCGAGCAGCTGGTCGGCGGAGAGGACGTTGCCGGCGTGCTCGGTGAGGGCGAGCAGCAGGCGAAACTCGAGCGGAGTCAGGTTGACCGGCTCTCCGCGGACGGTGACCTGCGCTCGCTCGAGGTCGATGGTGACGATGCCGTCGTCGTACGCGTCGCGCACGGCGGTCGAGCGGCCGCTCGCACGCCGCAGCACTGCTTCGACGCGCGCAGTCAGCTCTGCCGGACGGAACGGCTTGCCGAGATAGTCGTCGGCGCCGGCGCGCAGGCCGCGCACGCGCTCGATCTCACCGTCCTGGGCGGTGAGCATGATCACCGGCACGTCGGAGGCCTGGCGGATCAGCTCGAGCGTCTTCCAGCCGTCGAGCTCGGGCATCATCACGTCGAGGATCACGAGATCCGGCCGAACGGTGTACAGCGTGCGCAACGCTGTGCTGCCGTTCTCGGCGGAGAAGACGCGGTAGCCGGCTTGCTCGAGGCGGCTCTCGACCACCGCGCGCTCGGTTGCGCTGTCGTCGATGACGAGGATCGCCGCGCTCACGTCAGTGCCTCGAGTCGATGACGGCACGCGGCCGCGACGTCCGCGGGATCGATCTGCTCGAGCAGGGTGTCGCTCTGAGGATGCTCGGCGAGCGTGCGCAGCGTCTGCTCGTACGCACGCACCGCGGCCGGTCCGTCGCCTCCGGCTTCGTGTGCGCGCCCGAGCTGGAACGCGGCGACCGCGAGATCCGGCTCGAGATAGAGCGCGCGGCGCAGCGCTGCGACCGCAGCGCCTGCATCTCCGCGCTCGAGCGCGACGAGCCCGTGCAGGAAGTGCGATTGCCCGTCCGCGGCGCCGTCGTCGGTCCGCGGCACCGCGACGGTGCGCGTCCTCTTGCGCAGCTTCGGCCGGCGCGCCGCGCGTGCCGGCGTTCCTGCCTTCGTGCGCCGCTCGAGCTCGGCGAGCGCAACGGCGGTGAGACAGAGCGCGTCGCTCGACCCGAGGATCAGCACGCCGTCAGGACGCAGCGCCTGGTGGAGTCGATCGAGGACCGTCACCACGGTCGGCGCGTCGAAGTAGATCAAGACGTTGCGACAGAGCACGAGGTCGAAGCAGCCGGCTCCGGGGGCCGGCAC
>JANMWV010000210.1:0-2564 GCA_031394165.1 Actinomycetes bacterium | reverse complement strand
ATGCCACCGCGATCCCGAAGGCGATCTCGATCGCACGCAGCGAGGGCATCGACGTCGTGCTGACGACCTCGCCGCCCGGATCGGTGCACCTGGTCGGTGCGGCGGTGAAGAAGGCGACCGGCGCCGCGTGGGTCGCCGACCTGCGCGACACGATCGTCCTGCACCCGCACCGCTCGAACGAGGGCCTCGGCGCGCTGGTCAAGGAGAAGTCGCGCGCCGGCATCGCACTGCTCGTGGCGCGGCAGGCCGACGCGATCGTCGCGGCCGCGGCCGCGATCGCCGAGGAGGCGCGCAGCCTTGATCCGAAGGGGCGCATCGTCACGATCGAGAACGGGTGCGACTTCGACGACTTCGCCGGCCTCGAGTACCGGCGGGCCGACCGGCTGCGGCTCACGCACGCGGGCTCGTTCTTCGGCAAGCGCGACCCCAAGCCGTTCCTCCAGGCGCTCGCCGACTCCGGGCTGGAGGACGTGACGGTGCGGTTTCTCGGCGACTTCCGTCCGGGCGACCGCGAGTTCCTCGAGAGCCTGAAGCTGGGCGACCGCGTCGAGCTGATCGACTACGTGCCACGGCGGGAGTCGCTGCGCTTGCAGCGCGACTCCGACGCGCTGCTGCTGCTGATCCCCGAGGCGGGCGGCCGCGGGCGTGGGATTCTCTCCGGCAAGGTGTTCGAGTACCTCGCCGCGGAGCGTCCGATCCTCGCGCTCGTGCCGCCGGACGGCGCCGCCGCGCAGCTGATTCGCGACACGGGTGCGGGTGTCGTTGCCGCGCCCGACGACGTGGCCGCGATTCGCGACGCGCTGCTCGACGTGCACGCACGCTGGCGCGCGGGGAAGCTCGACGGGACGCCGCTTTCGGCCGAGTGGCGCGAGAAGCTGTCGCGCGCCTCGCGCGTCGAGGAGCTCGCCGACCTGTTGCGGAGCCTGCGGTGAGCGCGGTGTCGGTCGCCGTGCCGCGCGTCGTCTCGCGCACGCGCCTGACGAGCTTCTTCCTGCTCTCGACCTTCTTCTGCGTCACCTTCGAGAAGGTGCATTGGAACGTCGCCGGCACGCTCGGGATCGCCGACGTGACGACGATTCTCTTCCTGTTCTCGTTCGCGCTCACGAGCCGCGGGCCGCTGCCGCGCACGGCGGTGATCCTGCTCGGGTTCTTCGCGGCGTTCTTGCTCGTGTACCTGCTCGGCTACTTCAACCTGGAGACGAAGCAGGGGCTCGACCAGTTCACCAAGGGGACGGTGAAGTTCGTCCTGCACTTCCTGTTCCTCGTCGCCGCCGTCACCTATCTCGCGCGGCGCGGGCAGCGTTACTACTGGCGCGTGCTCGGCTGGTTCGGTGCGGGGCTCGTCGCGAACTCCGTCTACGGCGTGCTGCAGCTGCTCAGCGCGCGCGCCGGGCACAACCTCGACTCGACCGTGCTGTCGCCGCTCACGGGTGGTGCGAGCGCGATCAACGTCTACGGCTCGGTGAACGGGGCGAGCGTCTACCGTCCCAACGCGCTGACGGGCGACCCGAACCATCTCGGCGTGATGCTCGACGTGCCGTTGCTCGCGCTGACGCCGGTGTACCTGCGGCTCGAGCGCGGCCACCGCCTGAAGTGGCCGCTCGGGCTCGGGCTCGCATTCATGCTGCTCGTGCTGTTGCTGACGTTGTCGCGCAGTGGCGCGCTCGGGCTGCTCGTCGGCTTGCTGGTGCTCGCGATCCCGTACCGTCGCTTCGTCCGGTCGCGTGCACTGCTTGCGCCGCTCGGCGGCCTCGGGCTGCTGCTCGCCTACCTGCTGTACTCGCGCTGGAACTTCTTCTCGGTCGTGTTGCGCTCGCGCATCGAGACGGGCGGCAAGTCGTCGTCCGCGCATTTCGCCGTGTACGACTTCATTCCGGCGGTGCTGCACTCGCATCCGCTGCTCGGGCTCGGGCTGAACAACTTCTCGGTGTACTACGAGTTCGTCACCGGCAAGACGAACTGGGGGCCGCACTCGTACTGGGTGGCGCTGATCGTCGAGACGGGGTTGATCGGTGCGTTGCTCTTCGGTGTCTTCCTGCGCTACGTCTTCCTGCGCCTGCGCGCGGCGCGTGCGCTCGGGCGCGCGCTCGACGCTGCGGGCGAGAGGAACGGCCGTCGCGTGCGGCCGCTAGCGTGGGGATTCACGGCCGCGCTCGCCGGCACGATGGCCGCGAACTTCTTCTACCTGACGATGCAGTTCTATTACTTCTATGCGTTCGTGGCGCTCGTGCTCGCGCTGCCCGTCGTGTTCGCGAGACGCCGGTGAAGGTCGCCGTCCTGACGACCTCGTATCCTCGCGACGCCGACGACGTCGCAGGGCGGTTCGTCGCCGACGCGGTGGAGCACGTCCGCGCGCGTGGCGTCGAGGTCGCGGTCGTGTCGCCGGCGTCGTTCCGGCACTTCGGCATCGCTTACGGGCACGGGGTCGTCGGCAACCTGCGGGCGCGACCGTGGCTGGTGCTGCTCGTGCCGGCGTTCCTCTGGAACATGCGGCGCGCCGTGCCGCGCGATGCGGATCTCGTGCATGCTCACTGGCTCGCGGCGGGCGTGGTCGCGGCGACGTT
>JANMWV010000209.1:0-9403 GCA_031394165.1 Actinomycetes bacterium | reverse complement strand
CTCGCACGCCTGCGCGTACGCAACCGTGTTGGAGACTGCGCAGGCTGCGCACGCGCGCAGCGCATAGGCGAGGCCTTCCTCGAGCGTCCGCCCCTCTGCGGCGCGTTCGAGGCCGCGGTGCTTGTAGAAGAGGCGCGCGTCCACGTGGAGGATGCGATCGCCGACGACGTGGAACCGGAAGTGGCCCGATTCGATCACGCCCGCGTGAATCGGGCCGACCGCGACCTGGTACGCGTCGGCGCCCCGCACGGGAACCGTCCAGCTGCGCAGCGTGAGATCGTGATGCACGAGCGGGCGCAGCGGCTCGTGCCCGTCGAAGCGAACGCCGTAGAGATCGGCCGCCTCGCGCTCGTCCCAGCCGGCGGCGGGCACGAGGTCGACGATCGTCGGCAGATGACCGTCGCGCACTGCGGCAGTCTCGATCCGCACTGTGCCCTCGGGCGAGACGAGGGCGACTCGCACGAGCGATCCGCCGGCCGAGGCGTGCAGCCCGCCGAAACGCCACCCGTCCGCGAGCGCGGACACGACCGCTGGGCGATACGTGTCGCTCATCCGACGCCCCGCACGAGTGCGCGCGCGATGTCGCTTCCCGGCAGCCAGAACGCGGCGGCCGTCAAGGCGGCGAGAGCGGCGGAGGCGACGACCGCGAGCACGACGACCGTGCGAACGCCGGGTGCCGGCCCGCGCTTCCGATCGTGCGCCTCGCCGAGCGTCGTCTCGATCAGCGCGTGCGCGAGACCGAGGAAGCCCAGTGCGAGCAACCCGGCCGCAATCGCCGCCGCCCACGGTCGCCCGGCTGCGAAACCGCCGGCGACGATCAGCACCTCGCTCGCGAAGAGCGGCGAAGGTGGTAGTCCGGCCAGCACGCCGAGCGAGCCGCCCAGCACTGCGCCGAGCGCGGGCTGCGTTCGGCAGACGCCGCCGACGGCGTTGCTCGCTGCCTCGGGCTCGTGCGCAAGCAGCGGGGTCGCCGCGTAGAAGCCCAGCGCCTTGGCGAGCGCGTGACCGACAACGTGCACGGCGACGCCGGCGAGCGCGAGCGGCGTGCCGAAGCCGATGCCGAGCGCGATCACGCCCATGTGCTCGAGGCTCGAGTAGGCGAGCAGCCGCTTCCAGGGCAGCGCGCGCCAGAGGAAGGGGACGGCGACGCCGAGCGAGAGCAGGCCGAAGCCGACGAGCACCGACCTCGCGGTCGACGTGCCGATCGCCGGGCCGAGCGCCTGGCTCGAGCGCCAGGCGACGAGCAGCACCGCGGGAAGCAGCGCTGCAGAGAGCAACGCCGAAACCGGAGCGGGAGCCTCCGAGTGCGCGTCCGGGAGCCAGTTGTGCACCGGCGCCCAGCCGATCTTCGCGGCGAGGCCCGCCAGCAGCAGCACGTACGCGATCAGCGTCGTGCCGTGCCCGGAGTGCACCTGTGCGAGGTCACGCCAGCCGAGCGCGTCGAGGCCGCCGTGCGCCGATCCCGCTGCGAGCAGAACGATGCCGAGCAACGCGACGCCGAGCCCGAGCGACGTGAGGATCAGGTACTTCCAGCCGGCCTCGAGCGCACGCGGCCTCCCGCTGAAGCCGACGAGCAGTGCCGATGCCGCGGTCGTCGCTTCGACGAGCAGCCACGCGCCGCCGAGGTTCCCGACCAATGGAATCGCGGCGAGGATCGCCCAGAACGCGAACAGCAGCGTGTAGTACGTGCGGGGGCGCCGCGTCGCGCGGACGAGGCCGGTGTCCATCGTCGCGAGATACGCGGGCGAGACGAGCACGCTCGCCAGTGCGACGACGCCGATCACGCCCACGAGCAAGCCGGCCGCTGCGTCGACAACCAGCCACGACTCGACCAGAGCGCTGCCCGGTGCCGAGAGTGCGACGGCCGAGAGCGCAACCGCCGCGGCGACCGACACGAGCGCACCCGCGAGCGCAGCCGGGGCGATCGCGCGCCGCGGCGCAACCGCCGCGACGAGCGCGGACACCGCAGGGGCCGCGACGACGGCGAGGGCGAGCGCTTCGCGGCTAGTCACGAAGGCTCCTCAACGCCGCCGAGTCTCCGGCGCCGAACTCGGCGAAGATCCGTTCGTGGAACACTGCGGCGACGAGCGCGACGAGCATCAGGTCGAACGCGACGCCGACCTCGATCGCGACGGATGAGCCGCGGCCCGGCAGTGCCAGTGCCGCGAGCGCGAGCCCGTTCTCGGCGAGCACGATGCCGAGCGCGTGGAAGAGCGTTGCGCGCCGCGTCGCGACGGCGATCGCACCGAAGGCGATGAGCGAGAGCACGCCACGTTCGACGTTTCGCGAATCGAGGCCGATCGCAGGGATGAGCCACGTCAGTGCGAGCGCGAATGCGACGGCCGCTCCGGCGCGTGCGAGCGGTGCGGTTGCCGCCGGCAGTGGTCGCGGCTCGCGTGTGCGCGAGACGACGAGCAGCAGCACTGCGGCGAGCGCGACCGCACGGACGAAGAGCACGGCTGCGGCCGCCGTCTTGTTCGTCGCCTGCACGGCGACGACGGCGAGGATCAGCGCCTGAGCGGTCACGAGGCCGACAGCGATCGACCGGCGGCGCACGACGACGACGCCGAGCCCGAGGCCGACGAGCAGCCAGATCACCGCTCCGTTCACGTGGTCTGCACCAGCCACGAGACGATGCCGAGCAAGGCCGTGACCGCGCCGACGGCGAGCAGCCGCGACGCGAGCAGGATCCGCATCTTCGCCGTCACCGTCTCGGTCACGGCGAGCGCGGCGCACAGGAAGACGAGCACGAGCGGCAATAGCGCGAGTTGCGCCCCGACGCTGTGCGTGTGCGGCAGGAAGACCTGCGCGGCGAGCACGAGCACGATCCAGTGCCGTGCCGCTGCGGCCCAGTGGAGAAACGCGAGGTCGCGCCCCGCGTACTCGAGCATGGGGCCCTCGTGGATCATCGTCAGCTCGAGATGCGTGTCCGGGTTGTCGACCGGCTGCCGGCCGGTCTCGGCGACGATGACGAGTGCGAACGCGACGACCCCGAGCGCAAGCGTCGGCTTCGACCAGACGGCCGTGCCGGCGGTGGCCGCGATCAGCCGCACGAGATTCGTCGTCCCGCCGACGAGAGCAGCGACGGCGATGCAGAGCACGAGCGTCGCCTCTACGGCGACCGCAATGGTGAGGTCGCGGCTGGCGCCCATCAGCGAGAAGCCGTTCGAGACATCCCACGCAGCGGCGGCGACCGCGAAGCGCGCAAGTGCGAGCAGCCCGACGAGGACGAGCAGGTCATGCCCGACGCCGAGATTCCACGCGTGCGCCGCGACGGGGACGAGCAGTACCGCGACGCCCATGGCTGCGGCGGCGACCGCAGGCGCGAAGCGATAGACGACGCCGGATCCCTCCACGTCGACGGCGCTCTTGCTCCACAGGCGCCGCAGCTCGCGGTAGGGCTGGAGCGGCGTCGGCCCGGGCCGGCCCTGCAGGCGCGCCTTCCAGTGCTGGATCAGTCCCGGCAGCAGCGGCGCGAGCGCGAAGCCGCCGACGAGCTGGATTGCCGTCGAGACGAGCGGGCCTGCACTCATCCGATCAACCCGATCTTCGCCGCGACGAGGAGGACGAGCACGAGCGCGATCAGGTAGGCCACGTAGGTGCCGAGGCGGCCGGTCTGGAGGCGTCGTGCGTGCGACGCCGCGACGAGCGCCGAGCGGATCACCGGGCGGTAGAGCCGCTCGTCGAAGAGCTGCGGGACCCGGCCGCTGTAGGCGACCTCCTGCACGACGCCGCCCTGCACGTGAACGGCGATGTCGCGCTCCGGGCGGAGCACCGTCTCGAGCACGAGCCGGAGCGGCTTCGTGAAGCCGGCGCTCGTCCACCGCAGTTGCGGCTCGACGAGCTGTCCGCACGCCCAGGTCGGTGCGCGCGCTGCGACGCGCCGCCCGCGCAGCAGGACGAGACCTGTCGTCAGCACCGCGAGCGCGACCGCGATGCCGAGCGTCGGCAGCGAGCCCGTGCCCGGCAGGTGAAGCGCGAGCGCGACGGGCTGCGCGTCGGCCCAGGGTGCGAGCCCACGCAGCGAGCCCAGCAGCAGGCCCGGCGCGACGCCGAGCACGACACAGGCGCCGCCCAGCAGCACCACCGCTGCGCGCATCGGCACCGGCACCTCCTCGGCCGCCGCGACGGCGGCGCGTCGCGGCTCTCCGAGCAGGACGAGCCCGGTCACCTTGACGAAGCAGAACACCGCGAGCGCGGCGGTTGCACCGAGGGCGGCGAGTGCGAGCGCGCCGGCCAGCCCGTCGCCGATGCCGCCGTACGACGGAACGTGCAGCAGCGCCTGCAGCGTCAGCCACTCGGACGCGAAGCCGTTCAGCGGCGGCAGGCCGGCGATGGCCATCGAGCCGACGAGGAACGCGGCGCCGGTCCACGGCATCCGGCGCAGCAGTCCGCCGAGGCGGTCGAGACCGAGCGAGCCCGTGGCCTTCTCGAACGAGCCTGCGCCGAGGAAGAGCAGCGCCTTGAACACGGCGTGATTCAGCGTGTGCAGGAGCGCGGCCGCGAGCGCGAGCGCCGCCCACGTGTCGGCGCCCCGTGCGCGGAGCAGCAGGCAGGCGCCGATGCCGAGGACGATGATGCCGATGTTCTCGATCGAATGAAACGCGAGCAGGCGCTTGAGATCGTGCTGGAAGAGCGCGTAGACGACGCCGCCCACCGCCGACAACGCTCCCAGCGCGAGCACGAGCACGCCGATCCAGAGCGGCAGGACGCCGAGCCAGTCGACGAGCACCCGCACGAGCCCGTAAATCGCGATCTTGATCATCACACCGCTCATCAGCGCCGACACGGGTGCGGGTGCGATCGGGTGCGCGCGCGGCAACCACGTGTGGAAGGGCATCACACCGGCCTTCGTTCCCATGCCGACGATCGCCGCCAGTGCGATCGCGATCTGAATGCCGGAGCCACGCGCGATCGTCGCGCCGTCGAGCGCGCCGGAGTGCGCGGCGAGCAGGATCGCAACCCATGTGAATGCGCCCGCAAGATGTGTGATCGCGAGGTAGACGAACACTGCGCGTCGCGAGCTGCGGTCTGCACGCGCGGCGAGGATCGTCACCGCGGGCAGGAGCGTCATCAGCTCCCAGCCCGCGAGGAACGTCAACGGATCGCGCGCGCACAGGACCTCCGCGAGCGTCAGCACGAACGCGCCGGTGAGCACGGCGACCGCACGGCCGCTGGCGCTCGTCCCGAGATACCGCGACGCGAACAGGAGCACCGGCGCTGCGACGGCGCCGAGCGTCGCGAGGAAGAACGCGCTCAGTCCGTCGACGCCGAAGTGCGGCGTGAACGCGCCGCCGAACGGCGAGCCGAGCGTCGTCCCCTCCGCGAGCAGCCAGAAGCCGGCGACGGCGAGCACGGCCGCGCCCGCGGCCTGGACGAGCAAGCCGAGACGGAGCGCCGGTCGCGCGACGCAGCCGAGTGCACCGACCCCGATCAGGCCGAAGGCGACGAGCAGCAGCGCGGCCGTCACTCGGATTCGACCTCGTCCAGGCGGCCGGTCATCCCGGCAACTCTACGGCTCGCCGAGTCCGGGGCTCTCGGCTACGGTGTGGAGACATGGCAGCCGTCCAGCTCAAGTGCGACATCGACGGGTGCGGCATGTCGTGGAGCGTCGCGTCGCCCGCGAAGATGAAGGCGTCGGTCGCGGAGCACCGGCGCACGTTCCATCCCGGCTGGGTGCCACCGGAGCGGAAGCCGATGACGTCGTACCGGCTCGACTACTCGAACCGCGCGCGACAGTTCTAGCGCCTCGCGTTCCGTCGCTTCACGGCGGTGGGCGAGCGATCCGCAAGAGCGTTCCGTCGCACGGCGGAGCAGGAGCGCCGCCGGCTTCGTAGTCGCCACCCGTCGCAGCTGATGTGCGCTTCCTCGAGCAGGTCGAGGATGGTCGTTCGATCATCAGTCGGAGTCGTCGGTCTCGCCGGCGCAGCGCGCGAGTGCAGCCGGGTCGTTGATCCGGTCTCCCGTCGCAGGGTCGAGCGTGATCGTGCACGTGACGCCTTCGTAGTGGCGCGTCGAGCGCACGGCTCTCGCGAGGGCGGCACGGTCGATCACCAGAGCGCCGCTCCGGTCGACGTGGGACACGCGCTTCAGGTCGCTCAGCAGCAGCGATGTGGCGTCGTAGTAGAAGTCCGCGAAGGGGAACGCCGGCGCGCCGAACACGACGTTGTAGCCCCATTGCCATGCGAGATCGCTGGGCAAGGCCTCGATCGCGGCGAACCAGGCGTTCGAGCCGGCTTGGTCGGGAATGTAGACGCGGTTGAAGATCGAGGTACCGAGCGCGGCGAGCGCCGGATCGGTGGCGCTGCCGCTGATCGTCACGATGCCGGCGGCGTCGTAGATCGGGAGCGCCTGGTCGAATCCGTACGAGCAGAGGTGGCCGATCACGCCGGCGTTCTGGGTGTTCGCGACGACGGCCTGTGCGGCCGCGACGCTCTTACTCGGATCGCCGCACCCATTGTCGTACGTGTTGATCTGAATCCGGAAGCCGCGAATCGTCGGATGGAAGCCGACGGCGAGGCGCACGGCGTTCGCGAGGCTCGGCCCGTAGGACGAGACGACGCCCGTCAGGTCGTTGACGAAGGCAATCTGGAGCGGCTGTCCGCGCGGAACGACGACCTGGGATCCAGGCCCCGCGTAAGCGGATGCGCTCAATGCCAGACACGCGACGCAGGCGGCCGCGATCGTGAGGCGGACTCTCATGGTTGCTCCTTTCGAACGAGGTCGATGACGGCGGTTGCGAGCTTCGTCGCGTCGATGTCGGTGGGCAGGCAGCGCACGCCACCGCCCCGACAGCTGGAGCGTCAGACCTCCCGATGACACCTCGACCGAGCCGAGGATCCGAAAGTCCATGTGCGCCTCCTGGCCGCGACCGTACCACCGAAATGGCAGGAATTCCACCGTGAAAGCGGCGCGACAGCGCCGTAGCAGGGGCGTGCGCCATCCTCGGCGCCGCGCGTCACGGGGGCGACCCCTACCCGCGCGTCGCCGGTCTCGGCTTCTCGACCTCCTGTCCCTTGCCGATCACGACGATGCCGTTCGCCGACACCGTGTAGCGCGCGCGATCCTCGTTGGAGTCGACGCCGATCCGGGCGCCTGCGGGGATCTGCACGTTCTTGTCGACGATGGCGTTCCGGACGACGGCACGCCGGCCGACGTCGACGCCCTGCATGAGCACCGAGCCTTCGACCTCGGCGTGCGAGTGCACCGTGACGCGCGGCGACAGGACGGAACGGCGGACGACGCTCCCGGAGACGATCACGCCCGGGCAGACCATCGACCCGGTCGCCATGCCGGTCCGTCCGGGCTTCGAGTGCACGAACTTCGCCGGCGGATAGGGCGGATAGCTGGTCAGGATCGGCCAGTCGAGGTTGTAGAGATTGAAGACCGGCTCCACCGAGATCAGGTCCATATGCGCGTCGTAGTAGGAGTCGAGCGTGCCGACGTCACGCCAGTAGCTGTGGTCGCCCTCTGTCGCGCCCGGAACCTCGTTGCGGGCGAAGTCGTAGACGCCCACCTCTCCTGCCTCGACCAGCATCGGCATGATGTTCGCGCCGACGTCGTGCTTCGAGCTCGCGTCGCCGGCGTCGCGCGTCACCGCGTCGATCAGCGTCTCGGTGCGGAAGACGTAGTTGCCCATCGACGCGAAGACCTGGTGCGGCGCGTCGGGGAGGCCGACGGGATCCGTGGGCTTCTCGCGAAAGGCGGTGACCCGCGTTCCGTTCGCGCCTGTCTCGATCACGCCGAACTCGGACGCCTCCTCGATCGGGACCCGGATTCCCGCAACCGTGGCGCCGGCACCCGACTCGATGTGCTGAGCGACCATCTGGCGCGGGTCCATCCGATAGATGTGATCGGCGCCGAAGACGATGACGTGGTCGGGCTCGTCGTCGTTGACGAGGTTCAGGCTCTGGTAGATGGCGTCGGCGGAGCCCGCGAACCAGTGCGGGCCGCGGCGCATCTGCGCCGGCACCGGCGTGACGTAGTTGCCGAGCAGATTCGACATGCGCCACGTCAGCGAGATGTGCCTGTCGAGCGAGTGGCTCTTGTACTGCGTGAGCACGACGATGCGGAGGTAGCCGGCGTTGACGAGGTTCGAGAGCGCGAAGTCGATCAGGCGGTAGCTGCCGCCGAAGGGGACGGCCGGCTTCGCCCGGTCGGCGGTGAGCGGCATCAGGCGCTTGCCCTCCCCGCCGGCGAGGACGATCGCGAGCACGCGATTTCCCGCCATTACGAGATCCTCTCGACCTGGGGGACGCCTCTCGGCACGAGGCTCCGGTACAGCTCGACCGTCTGCTCGGCGATCGCCGGCCAGCCGAAGCGCTCGACCGCCCGTTCCCGCCCTGCTCTGCCCATCTGCTCCGCCCGCTTCGGATCGGCGAGCAGCGCGTTCATCCGGTCGGCGAGGTCGCGGGCGAACCGTTGCGGCTCGCGCGGCTCGCGCGAGCCGTCCGCGCTCGGCTCGAACGGCACGAGCAGGCCCGTGACGCCGTCGGCCACCACTTCGGGAATGCCGCCCGTGGCCGTGGCGACGACGGCCGCCTCGCACGCCATCGCCTCGAGATTGACGATGCCGAGCGGCTCGTAGATCGAGGGGCAGACGAACAGCGTCGCGTGACTGAGCAGCTGGATCACCTCCGGCTTGGTGATCATCTTGTCGATCCAGACGACGTCACCGCGCTCCCGCCGCACGTGCTCTACCCGCTCCGTGACCTCGCGGGCGATCTCGGGCGTGTCGGGCGCTCCCGCGCAGAGCACGAGCTGGACTCCCGGGGCGAGGTCGAGGGCGGCCTCGAGGAGGTGTGCGACGCCCTTCTGACGCGTAATTCGACCTACGAACACGACGGAGCGTCGCGCGGGATCGATGCCGTAGCGCTCGAGCACGTCCGTTCCGCGGTCGGGGCGGTACTCCGCGGTGTCGATCCCGTTGTAGATCACGTGTGCCCGCTCAGGATCGAGCGCGGGATAGCACGCGAGGACGTCGCGCCGCATCTCCTCGGAGACGGCGATCACCGCGTCGGCGTGCTCGATCGCCGTCCGCTCGCAGAAGCTCGAGAGCTGATACCCGCCGCCGAGTTGCTCCGCCTTCCACGGGCGCAGGGGCTCGAGGCTGTGCACGGTGACGACGTGTGGGATCCCGTAGAGGAGCTTGGCCAGGTGCCCTCCGAACTGTGCGTACCACGTGTGGCTGTGGACGAGCTGGGCGCCTTCGACTGCGGCCGCCATCGCCAGGTCGACGGACATCGTGCGCAGCGCGTCCGTGTGCGGCGCACCGCCGGCAAGGGCATCCCACGAGGGGTGGGCATGCGCCGTCGGCTGCCCGGGCAGCTGCACGCGGTCGGCTCCGAAACAGTGGACGGTCAGCTCGACGACGTGGGCCAGCTCGCGCGCGAGGTATCCGACG
>JANMWV010000190.1:0-3336 GCA_031394165.1 Actinomycetes bacterium | reverse complement strand
GGCGCCACGAGCTCGAGGTGCCGCCGCGACGCGACCTCGGGCACGACTCCCCCGTACGCCGCGTGCAGCTCGGCCTGCGACGCGACGACGTTGGCGCGAATCTCGCCGTCGTCCGTGACCACCGCCGCCGCCGTCTCGTCGCACGATGTCTCGATCCCGAGGATCACCGGGCACCCGCTGTTGCCAGCGCCGACATCGGGACCTGGTCCGAACCAGGTCCCGATGTTGGAGCCGAGGGGTGCTCGAGTGCCTGCAACGGCCATGCCCCGGTGTCAGAAACGGCTGGCGAGACCGGCACGGCGCCTAGCCGGCCGCGGAGCGGCCGACCGGGTCCTTCCACATGATCAGCGCGTCCTCGCGGTTGTCCGTGTAATAGCCACGGCGCACGCCGCTCGACTCGAAGCCGAGCCGCTCGTACAGCGAGATCGCCGTCGCGTTCGAGACGCGTACTTCGAGCGTGTAGCCGCGCCGCGCGTCGTCGGCGGTCAGCTCGAAGAGACGCTCGAGGAGCATCGTCCCAATCCCGCGCCCGCGCTGGTCGGGATCGACTGCGATGTTCATCACGTGCCACGCATCGACATAGCGCGAGACGACGAGGTAGCCGCAGAGCTCGCCGTCCTCGCCCTCGGCCTCGAAGGCGCCGATGCAGATCGAGCTCGTCTTCGCGAGCTCGCCCGCGAACATCGAGCGCGACCAAGGCGTCGGGTACGAACGGCGCTCGATCTCCTCGATCGCGCGCAGGTCGCCGAGGCCGAGCAGGCGGAGCTCGATCGTCGTCATCGCACGCTCTTCACGGCGTCGGGGACGCGCAGGTAGAGCGGCTCGATCTCCTCGACCGCTCCGAAGTCGTGCGCGAGCTGCGCGTGGAACCGTGCGCGCGGGCGATGCCGCTCGTCGTCGTCGGGCGGGACGACCGCGCCGCGCTCCTCGAGCAGCCCGCGGTAGCGCAGCGCGCCGTCACCGACATACTCGGTGCCTGCTTCGACCTGGAGATCGGCCGGCGCGAGGACGACGGGCTTCGCGTCCAGGAGGGCAAACACCTCGCTGCGACGTGCATCGACCACCGGCACCGCGCCGGGCGCTCCCGCTGCGAGCGCAGCGAGCGTCGAGACGCCCGCGCCGCTGAGGTCGAGCGAGAGCGCGAGGCCGCGTGCGACCGCGAGCCCGATGCGCACGCCGGTGAAGCTGCCCGGGCCGATCCCGATCGCGAGCGCGTCGAGATCCCGCGGGTGCGCACCGCCCTGGCGCAGCAGGGCGTCGACGTCCTCGAGCAGCGTGACGGCCCGCGACGCGCGCTCTCCGAGCACTTCGCCGTCGTCGACGAGCGCACTCGTCGCAACATCCGTCGCGGTATCGAATGCAAGCATCAACACTCGTCGATCGCCACCATTCTGCTTGCTCCGGGCGTGTGGCGCAGCCGCACACTGAACCGCGCGGGCGGCAGCACTCCCTCCCCGGCCTCCGGCCACTCGACGAACGAGATTGCGTCCTCGAAGTAGGGCTCGAGATCGCCCCACTCCGCCGCCGAGACGCCCTGGAAGCGATAGAGGTCGAGATGCGAGACCTCTGCGCCGGCGCCGTGATAGCGATGCCCGATCGTGTAGGTCGGGCTCGTCACGCGCTCCCGCACGCCGAGCGCCTCGCACGCGCCGCGCACGAACGTCGTCTTACCCGAGCCGAGCTCGCCGGCGACGGTGACGACGTCGCCGACGACGAGCCGCCCGGCGAGCGCCGCAGCCAGCGCCTCCGTCTCCTCGGGCGATCTCGTCTCCTGCTCGGTCATCTCCCTCAGCGTAGAGTCCCGGGCATGACTGCGTATCTGATCGTCGAGACGGACATCACCGACCCCGAGCAGTACGAGCAGTACAAGGCCGCCTCGCCGGGCGCGGTCGCGGCGGGCGGCGGGCGTTTCCTCGTGCGCGGCGGCGAGCTCGCCGTGCTCGAGGGCGACTGGAGCCCGAAGCGGCTCGTCATGGTGGAGTTCGAGGACCTCGAGGCGGCGAAGCGCTTCTACGAGTCGCCGGAGTACCAGGCGGCGCTGAAGCTGCGAGAGGGCGCCGCCAACCTCCGCATGGTCGTCGTCGAAGGGATCTAGGTGGTTTGGCCGGCAAGGTTGCCCGGTTTCCGGGTCGCTAGCACCAAGCGGGAGGCCGTCGGCGGCCACGTCAAGGCTGGTTGCCTTGACAAGGCCGACGGTGGACTCCCGCGCAGCGTGATCGCGGGCCGGAAACCCGGCGAACGTTGCCGGTCAGGCCACTAAAACAAGCCGAGCTGTTCGGTGGCCGCGACGAGCTTCAACTCCGGCTCGCCCGCCGGCGCCGGTGGCTCCGGCTCGACCGACCGCCCGAGGAGCTGCGGCAGGCGCGCGAAGTCGGCGGCGAGCACGGTCAGCATCGCCGGCGTGTACAGCGCGGCGGCGGGATGGTAGAGCGGATAGAGCAGCACGTTGCGCCCGCCGATCGTCGTCTCCTGCTCCTGCCCGTGCACGCGCGTGATCCCGAGCGGGCGGCCTGAGAGCAGCTTCGTCGCGAAGTTGCCGAGCGTCGCGACGACCAGCGGCTCGATCAGCTCGATCTGGCGGAAGAGATGGCTCTCGCATGCCTCGATCTCGTCCGGCTGCGGGTCGCGATTGCCCGGAGGCCGGCACTTGAGCACGTTCGCGATGTAGACGTCGCCGCGCTGCATCCCGATGTCCGCAAGCAGCTTCTCGAGCAGCTTGCCGGCCTGGCCGACGAACGGGAGGCCCTGCTTGTCCTCGTGGAAGCCGGGAGCCTCGCCCACGAACATCAGGTCGGCGTGCGGGTTGCCCGCGCCGAACACGACCTGCGTGCGTCCCTGCGAGAGCCGGCAGCGCGTGCACCCCGCGACGGAGTCCGCGTAGGCCTGGAGGTCGTCGACGTGCTCGACGGGTACGGCGCTCACGGAGGGTGAGTCTACGACGCCCCCCGGACGGGTTGGAATCAGCAGAGCTCAGCGGCCGATCGAGATGACCTTCGCGCGCCAGGTGCCACGCGGCGCCTCGACGACGATCCGGTCGCCGACCTTCTTGCCGAGCACGGCGCGGCCGACGGGCGAGTCGGGAGAGACGCCACCGACGCTCGAGATGTCGACGGTCAGCTTCTCGCCGTCCTCGCGTTCGAGCTCGACGTGCGAGCCGACGCTGACGACGCCGCTCGCCGCCGCCGCGTCCTCGTCGATCACGACGGCGTGCTGGAGCCGCGAGCGCAGAATCGTGATGCGGCGCTCGAGCAGACCCTGCTCGTTCTTCGCAGAGTGGTACTCGAAGTTCTCCGACAGGTCGCCGTGCCCGCGCGCCACTGCAATCGCCTCGACGAT
>JANMWV010000154.1:0-28432 GCA_031394165.1 Actinomycetes bacterium | reverse complement strand
CCGATGTAGTGGCCGTGCAGGCGCGCGCAGTCGAGGTGCACGAAGACGGGACCCTTTCCGGAACGCGCGTGCTCCAGCGCCTGGCGCGACGTCTTGTAGACGGCCTCGACGTCGGAGCCGTCGGCCTTCATGGCTTTCATCCCGAACGCCTTCGCGCGGTCGGAGAGATCGCGGATCGGCGAATGCTGGCTTTCCGGCGTCGACTCGGCCCAATGGTTGTCCTCGAGCACAAAGAGGGCCGGAACTTTCCAGAGCTGCGCCAGGTTGAGCGCTTCGTGGAACGTGCCGATGTTCGTCGCGCCGTCGCCGAAGAACGCGACCGCGACCCGTGTCTCGCCGCGCATCTGGAATGCGAGCGCCGCGCCGGTGATCTGCGGCAGCCCGCCGCCGACGACAGCGTTCGCTCCGATGTTCCCACGCTCGACGTCGTAGAGGTGCATCGAGCCGCCGTAGCCGTGCGAGCAGCCTTCCTGCTTGCCGTATAGCTCGGCCATCAGCTCGTTCGGGTGCGTGCCCTTCGCCAGCGTGTGCCCGTGCGCGCGGTGGGTCGACGCGATCACGTCACCATCCTCGAGCGCGCGGCAGACGCCGACGGCGCTCGCCTCCTGGCCGATCGCGACGTGGAGGAAGCCCGGCAGCTCGCCGGCACGGAAGCGCTCTTCCACCTTCTCCTCGAATCGGCGGATGAGCAACATCTCGCGGAGGACATCCGGGAGGTCGCTCTTCGCAAGCGTCGTCCTTGACTCGACCTTGGCCACGGCGCGCAGTTTATGGTTCAGCCGATGGCTCTCGTCGACCAGTGGAACACGATCGAAAAGGGCCTGGATCCGAGGTGGAGCGACGCGCAGGTCGTGCTCGCCCTCGACGACGTCGCACACGCGGAGCGCGCTGCAGCACTGCTCGCACCGGCAGGACCCGGCCGGATGGGAGCGACGGTCCGCTTCCACGTCGTGAGCAGTGGCACCGGTGTGGGACCCGAAGCGGTCCGACGAATGATGCGTCGCGTCGACGCAGAAGGCATCACGGGGTCGCTCGAGCTCGTCGCGGCCTCCGAAGCTGCGGCCGTGCAGGCGATCGCGCGCACCGCGCTCGCGGAGTCGTGGAACGCTGCTCTGGCCGTCCTGCCCGCGGACTGGAGCGACCTGCTGTGCGAGCTCGGGGTCACGTCGAGCGACCATGTCGACCTCGCCGCGCTGCTCCTCAGTCCGCTGAATCCGCTGCGCGAGAAGGCGCAGTTGACCTTCCGCTTCCGCGTCGCGCAGTCGTTCGGCTACGGCGCATCGCCCGGCATGGTGCGGCGCTGCCTCGAGCGCGTCGACGAGGCCGGGCTCCCCAGCACGATCCGCGTCCTGCGCCTCATGTCCGACACACATCCGGTCGGTACGCAGGGGCCCGTCTGGTACGTCGGCGGGAAGGCCGTGTGACCGACGAGCTCGCGTTTACGCCCGCGCTCGAGCTGGCAGCGCGCGTGCGCGCACGCGATGTGTCGCCGGTCGAGCTCGTCGAGCTGTACCTCGAGCGCATCGAGCAGATCGACCCGCAGCTCAACGCCTATGTGACCGTCGACGCCGACGGTGCGCTCGCCGCGGCACGCGCCGCCGAGGCCGCTCCGTCCGACGCGCCGTTCCACGGCGTGCCGACTTCGATCAAGGACCTCAACGAGACCGCAGGCCTGCGCACGACGTACTCGACGAAGGCGTACGCGGACAACGTGCCGCGGTTCGACGCCGCGGTCGTCCGCCGCATCCGCGAGGCAGGCTTCATCGTGCTCGGAAAGACCAACACGCCCGAGCTCGGGACGATCGCGATGACCGAGTCGGAGTTGAACGGGAGCTGCCGCAACCCCTGGGACGTCACGCGCACGCCCGGCGGATCGAGCGGCGGCGCTGCGGCGGCGACCGCGGCGGGCTTGTGCCCCGTGGCGCACGGCAGCGACGGCGGCGGCTCGATTCGCGTCCCTTCGTCGTGCTGCGGCCTGTTCGGCATCAAGCCGTCCCGGGGACGCGTTTCCCCGGCGCCGTACGGCTCGGGCTCGCTCGGGCTCGGCACCTCTGGGCCGATCGCGCGCACCGTCCGCGACGCCGCGTCGCTGCTCGACGTGATGGCCGGCTACGAGGCGGGCGACTTCTTCGTCGCGCCGGATCCTGAACGGCCGTTCCTCGACGAGTGCGACCGCGAGCCCGGGACGCTGCGCATCGCCGTCACGACGACGCCGCCGATCGACGTTCCGGTCGACCCCGTGTGCGCCGCCGCGGCACACGACGCGGCGGCGCTGCTCGCAGACCTCGGACACGACGTCGTCGCAGCGACGCCGCCGTGGGAGAGCGGGGAGCTGATCGAGCACTTCCTCCGCATCTGGCAAGTCGGTCCTGCGACAGCGGGTATCGACGACCTCTCGCTGCTCGAGCCGATCAACCGCATCCTCGCCGAGCAGGCACGCGAGACGACGAGCCCCGAGCACACACTGTCCGTGCTGCAGCTGCAGCGCATCGCACGGCAGGTGGTCGCGTTCTGGAACGATGTCGACGTGCTCCTTACCCCGACGCTCGCGTTGCCACCGGTGCCGGTGGGCTGGACGTTCGAGGGCACCGACGGCGATCCTCTGCTCGCGTTCGCGCGACAGCCGCTCTTCACGCCGTTCACGGCCGTGATCAACGTCACCGGCCAGCCCGCGATGTCGGTGCCGCTGCACTGGAGCGACGACGGCCTGCCGATCGGCGTCCAGCTCGTCGGGCGACCGTTCGCGGAGGCGACGCTGTTCCGGCTCGCAGCGCAGCTCGAGCGGGCGCGGCCGTGGATCGACCGGCGGCCGCCGGTCGAGGTCACGCGCCAACCGCGCGCGGCAAGCGGGGCTGCCTGATGCGAGGCCCAGCCGAAGCGGCCAAGCACCTCGTCGACCGCGTGCGGTCGATGGTCCTGCTCGAGGTCCAGGAAGCTGTCAACAAGCTCAAGCGGAAGGTCGCTGCCGTCGGGCTCGGAATCGGGCTGCTGCTCGGTGCCGCGGTCTTCGGCCTCTTCGCGCTCGGCTTCGCGCTCGCGACGATCGCTGCCGCGATCGCAACCGTGCTCTCGACGTGGCTCGCGCTGCTGGTCGTGACCGGCGCCCTGTTCCTGCTCGCCGGCGTGCTCGTCGCGATCGGTGTCGGCGCGATCCGCAAGGGCACGATCCGCAATGGCTCGGAGCCTGCGCCGGAGCAGGCGACCGACGCTACGCCGAGACCGTGAAGCTGTGCCGGAGCTTGGCGTGCAGCGCCGAGCCGTACGCGTAGCGCCCGGCGGCTAGCCTCACCTTCCACGTCACCTTGCCGCGGAACGTCGCCCCGGTCGCCCTGGAGACGCCGGGGCCAACGAGGCGGAAGCCGTCGGTGGCGGAGCGGTCGGTGACGACGATCGCGAAGCTGCCGGCCTTGAGGCCCGAGCTCGGGTGAAGAGTGCTTGCGGCGCCCGGGCCGACCGAGGCTGCGAGCGGCGTCGGGCTCGGCACCGGTGTGGGCGTGGTCGTGGTCGTCGTCGTCGTCGTGGCCGTGCCCACCGTGAACTTGCCGCGCATCTGTGCCGCATGCGGATCGCACTGGAAGAAGTACGTCCCGTCGGTGAGCGTCACGGTGAAGGCCTTGTCGCCGACGAACTCGACGTCGGTCGTCACCGCGGCTCCCGGACCGGAGAAGTCGAAGTTGTGGAAGCTCGAACGGTCGTGGACGACGAGCGTGTACGTCCCGGGGTCGAGGTGCGTGACCGCCGTGCCCGAGGGATCCTTGAGCGAGATCGCGAACGAATCGCCCGCGCCGACATCGCCGGTCAGCACCGGATTGTCGGCACGCGCCGAGCCGGCGGAGCCCGCGACGAGCGCGAGCGCGACGGCGACCCCTGCGACGAAGATCCCTGCCCTCATGCCGACACGGTACGCGGCTCGTGGCGGATCGGTTTTTCAGGCACGGAGCACGGCGCCGAATTGCGCGGCGAGCGCGTCCACGATCCGCGAGCGCAGCGCGGCCGCGTCCTCGTCGGTGAGCGTCCGCTCCGGCGAGCCGAAGGCGACGCTGAACGCGAGCGAGCGCTTCCCTGCGCCGATCTGCTCGCCGCGGTACTCGTCGAACAGCGCCACCGACCGCAGCTCCTCGCCCGCGGCCGCCTGGATTGCGGCGAGCAGCACGCCGGCCGGCACGTCTTCGTCGACGACGAAGGCGAGGTCCTGGCGCACGTCGGGGTACGGGCTGACCGCCTCGAACTCGTGCTGCTCGCCCGACCGCTCGACGAGCGCGTCGAGGTCGAGCTCGAACGCGCCCCACGTGCCGTCGAGCAGCGTCGGATGCAGCTCGCCCACCCAGCCCTCGCCGGTGCGCGCGGACTTGCCCGGATGGAGAAACACCTCGGACGCACGCTCGTAGTGCGCGGTGACGTGGAGTGCGCCGTAGAGCTGCTCGACCGCCCACTTCGCCTGGGCGAAGCCGCCGTCGACGAGGCCAGCGACGTGCCAGCGCTCGTCAGGCAGCTCGCCCGCGGCGCGGTACGTGCGGGCGATCTCGAACAGCGCGACCTCGGTCGTCCCGACCGAGAGGTTGTGCCGGACAGCCTCGACGAGGCTGTGCAACAGCGCGGCGCGCAACGCTGCCGCTTCCGACGAGATCGGCTCCGGCAACCGCAGCTCGCCTTCCGCGACGAACGTCGACGTGTAGGCCTCCGAGTAGCCGCAGCCAACGAGCACGTCCTCGACGAGGCGCCGCAGCTGCTGCCAGCGCGTGAGCCGTCCGAACGTCACGTCGCGCCTGGGCAGCGTGAACGGGATCTCGTCCATCTTGAAGCGCGCGATCTCCTCGACGAGGTCGATCTCCCGCGTGACGTCGCGGGCACGCCAGGTCGGGACGCGGAAGCCCTTCTTCTCGTGCGCGAATCCGAGCTTGCCGAGGATCGCGGCCTGCTCGTCCGGGGAAACACCGAGCCCGATCACGGCGTCCGCGCGCTCGGGACGCAGCGCGATCAGCGCAGGCTCCGGCAGGCGACCGTGCACGTCGGTGTGCCCCGTCCACTGCGCGCCCGACAGCTCGACGATGAGGCGCGTGGCGAGCGTCGCCGCTGGTCCAGCGACGTGCGGGTCGACGCCCTTCTCCCAGCGATTCGACCCTTCCGTGCGCAACGAGTGGCGCTCCGACGAGCGCAGGATCCCGACCGGCTCGAAGTTCGCCGCCTCGAGCAGCACGGACGTCGTCTTCGCGGTGACCTCGGTCTCCTCGCCGCCCATGATCCCCGCGAGCGCGACCGCACGCTCGCCGTCGGCGATCAGCAGGTCGGCGGGATCGAGCGTCCGCAGCGTGCCGTCGAGCGTGCGGAGCTGCTCGCCGCTGTTCGCACGCCGCACGACGATCTGGGACCCGTGCAATGTGTCGAAGTCGAAGGCGTGCAGCGGGCTGCCGAGCGCGAGCATCACGTAGTTCGTGACGTCGACGACGTTCGAGATGGAGCGCACGCCTGCGGCACGGAGGCGGGCCTTCAGCCACAGCGGCGATTCGCGAATCTCGACGTCGCGGAAGAGGCGCCCGATGTACCGCGGGCAGCCTTCGAGATCCTCGACGTCGACGGCGACGGAGTCACCGCCGCGTGGAGGCTCGGCCGGGTCGAGCGGCACGAGCTCGCCTGCGCAGAGCGCCGCGACCTCGCGCGCGATCCCGTAGACGGAGAGCAGGTCCGGCCGGTTGCCGGTCGGCTCGATGTCGAGCACCTCCTCGACGAGCGGCAGCACGTCGGCGAGCGGCGTGCCGGCGGCGAGCGCGTCGTCGAGCACCATGATCCCGTCGTGGTCGGTGCCGAGATCGAGCTCATCCTCGGCGAGGATCATCCCCTCGGACGTCTCGCCGCGCAGCTTGCGCCGGTCGAGGGTGAGGCCGTTCGGCAGCGTCGCGCCCGGGAGCGCGACGGCAACCTTTGCACCGGCCGCGAAGTTCCACGCGCCGCATACGATTTGCAGCGGAACAGCCTCCCCCACGTCGACCTGTGTGAGCTGGAGCCGGTCGGCGTTCGGATGCTTGCCCGCCTCGAGCACGTGCCCGACGCGGAAGAGCGACAGGTCGCCGGTGACGCCGAGGCGATGGACGCCGCTCACCTCGGCAGTGGCGGTCGAGAGCGCGTCGGCAATCTGCTCGGCGGTAGCGTCGGTGCGCACGTACTCGCGCAGCCAGCTGACTGGAACCTTCATTGGTCGCCTGACCGGCAACGTTCGCCGGGCAACCTTACCGGCCAAACCACTAGAACTGCCTCAGGAAGCGGAGGTCGTTCTCCCAGAACGGACGGATGCCCGGGACGCCGTGACGCAGCTGCGCGGTGCGCTCGATGCCCATGCCGAACGCGAAGCCGGTGTACTCCTCCGGCCCCCAGCCGACGAACTCGTAGAGGTACGGGTCGACCATCCCGGAGCCGCCCATCTCGATCCAGCCCGAGCCCTTGCACGTCGCGCAGCCGGCACCGCCGCAGATCGGGCACGAGACGTCCGGCTCCATCGACGGCTCGGTGAACGGAAAGTAATGCGTGCGGAAGCGAACCTCGCGCTCGGGCCCGTAAAGCTGCCGCATCACGTAGAGGAGCGTCCCCTTGAGGTCGGCCATCGTGATGCCCTTGTCGATCGCAAGACCCTCGAACTGGTGGAAGACCGGGAAGTGTGTGGCGTCGATCGTGTCGCGCCGGTACACGCGGCCGATCGACAGCATGTAGATCGGCGGGCGCTGTGACTCCATCTTGTGGATCTGCGCCGGCGACGTCTCCGTGCGGAGCAGCGTGTCCCCCGTCAGGTAGAGAGACGCGCGCGGCGAGCGGGCGGGATGCCACTCGGGGAAGCCGAGCGCGTCGAAGTTGTAGCGCGTGGTCTCGACCTCTCGGTCGTCGACGATCTCGTAGCCGAGCCCGAGGAAGATGTCCTCGACGTCGCGCCGGGCCTGCGTGGTGGGGTGGAGCGTGCCGCGCCGACGCGGCCGAACCGGCCCCAGCATCTCCGCCGGCAGCGTCACGTCGGCGCGCTCCGTGGAGAGCTTGTGGTGGAGCTCGGCGTCGCCGACCGCGCTACGCCGCCCGTCGAGCGCTTGCTCGATCTGCTCGCGGATCGTGTTCAGCCGCATCCCGGTCTCGCGGTCGCGGACCTCGCGCAGGTTCAGCTTCAGCGGGCTCGAGCGGCCGAGATACTCGACTGCGGCCTGCTCGACCTCGTCCGAGGTCTGCGCGCGCTCGAGCGCGGCCGTCGCGTCGCGTACGTAGGTGTCGGGATCCCAGTCCACGGCGGCGACTGTATCCGAGCTTTCGGCGACGATACGCCTGTGTCCGCCTACGACCCGATCGCCCGGCTGTACGACCCCTGGAGCGCAGGCGTCGTGGAGGACATCTCGTTCTACGTCGACGAGGCGCTCGCCGCCGGCGGCACGGTCGTCGAGCTCGGCGTCGGCACGGGCCGCATCGCCATCCCGACGGCGATGGCGGGCGTCAACGTGATCGGCGTCGACTCGAGCGAGGGGATGCTCGCGGTGTGCGGCGAGCGCGGGCGCGAGGCAGGGGTCGACGCGCTGCTCGACCTACGGCTCGGCGACCTCCGCCGGCCGCCGGTGGACGAGCGGGCGCCGCTCGTCACGTGCCCGTTCCGCGCCTACCTCCATCTGGCCTCGGACGACGAGCGGCTGACGGCTCTCGGCGCCGCGCGGGAACTGCTCGAGCCCGGCGGCCGGCTCGTGTTCGACGTCTTCGCCCCCTCCCGGGACGACATCGAGGAGACGCATGGCCGCTGGATCGAGCGCGAGCCGGGGATCGACGAGCGCGCCGACTGGGATCTCGACGCGCAGACGCTGACGCTCTCGGTGCGCGGCGCGCAGGGTGCGTCCTCGATGATCCTCTGGTGGCTCGAGCCGGAGCGGTGGAACGCGCTCCTGCTGGAGGCGGGCTTCTCCGTCGACGCCTGCTTCGGCTGGTTCGACCGGCGGCCGTACGCGGGAGGCGAAGACACGGTCTGGGTGGCCTCGCGAAGATGATCGTCGCAAATTGCGAACGTTTTTTCACGCACCCCTTGAACTGCACTCGACCTCGTCGTAGGTTCCCCCTTGCACCGAGCACGGAGCGCGATTAGGTCGAAACCCCGACCGAGCGGTTCTACGAAGAAGGGGGCAACCCCGGAGGCGGAAGGCCGGTTGGGCGAGGTGGACGAAAGCGCAACCGGCTCGGTGAACTTTTGGTCCGGCCCAGCTGTCAGGTAACACGGGCAACGGGGCCGGACCTCTTTTGTGGTTCGTGCGCGAGCTTGTACAGGTCCTCCGACCTGATCAGACCGGTCAGACCCGTCAGACGCGTCAGACGCGGCGCGCCAGCTCGTACAGCGCGACCGTACCCGCCATCGCGACGTTGAGTGACTCGACCTCGCCGGTCTGAGGGATCGAGGCGAGAACGTCGCAGCGATCGAGCACGTCCTTGGGCAGCCCGTCCCGCTCGGCGCCGAGCACGAAGACGACGGCGCCCGCGAGATCGAGCTCCGGTAGCGGCGTGCCGCCCCGCGCGACGAGCGCGACACGCCGGCCCTCCGGCGCGTCGAAGCCGCTCGTCGGAACCCGGAACACCGCGCCCATCGACGCGCGCAGCGCCTTGGGGCCGCCGAGGTCGGCACACCCCGGCGACAGCGCGATGCCGGCGCCGAACGCGTCGGCGGAGCGAAGCAGCGTGCCGACGTTCCCCGGATCGGCGACGTGCCAGAGCGCGAGCGTCACGGACCGGACACCGCGCGGCAGGTCGTCGCGCCGGTAGACGGCGATCACCCGTGGCGGATGCGCGAGCGTCGAGATCTCTGCCAGGAGCGACGGCTCGACGGTCTCGCCGGCGATCAGGAGCTCGACCGGCTCAAGGCCGGCGTTGGACGCAGCCTCGACAAGATCCTCGCCCTCGGCGACGAGCAGCCCGAGCTTGTCGCGCCAGCTCTTGTCGTGGAGCTTGCGGACGAGCTTGAGCCGCTCGTTGTCGCGCGAGGTGATCAGGCGGTGGTGACGGTGGTCGACCCGAGCGCGGCCTTGGCCTGCTCGGCGATCGCGCCGAACGCGGCGGGGTCGCTGACGGCGAGGTCCGCAAGCACTTTCCGGTCGAGCTCGATGCCCGCCTTGCCGCAGCCGTGGACGAACTGGTTGTACGACAGGCCGTGGATGCGGGCGGCCGCGTTGATCCGGGTGATCCAGAGCCGGCGGAACGTCCGCTTCTTGTTCTTGCGGTCGCGATAGGCGTAGACGAGCGAATGCTCGACCTGCTCCTTCGCGTAGCGGTAGTGGGAGTGCTTCCAGCCCCAGTACCCCTTCGCCTGCTCCAGGACCTTGCGGCGCTTCTTCTGCGCGTGGACCGCTCTCTTGACTCTCGGCATGGCTAGCGCATCCCCAGCAGTTTCCTCAGCGCGGGCATGTCGGCCGGCGTGACCTCGCGGTCCTTCCGGTACCCACGCTTACGCTTCGACGACTTCTGCTCCAGATTGTGGCTGCGCATCGTCGGCCGGCGCGTGATCTTGCCCGTCCCTGTCACCTTGAAGCGCTTCTTCGCCGCGCTCTTCGTCTTGATCTTCGGCATCTCGTCTCACTCCCGCATTTTTCGTGGGGCCCAGCAGCATCACCATGTTGCGGCCGTCGAGGAGGGGCTGAGATTCGATGATCCCAATCTCCTTGACGTCCTCGGCGAGTCGCAGAAGGAGGTCACGGCCACGCTCCGGATGGGTCGTCTCGCGACCCCGGAACATGATCGTCACCTTGACCTTCGCGCGCTGGTTCAAAAACCGCTCTACGTGCCCCTTCTTGGTGTTGTAGTCATGGATTCCGATCTTCGGGCGAAGCTTGATCTCCTTGACGTGGATCTGGCTCTGATGCTTGCGAGCCTGCTTCGCCTTCTGCTCCTGCTCGTACTTGTACTTCCCGTAGTCCATGACCTTCGCGACCGGCGGATCGGCCTGCGCCGCAACCTCGACGAGGTCGAGATTCTTGGCGTAGGCGTACTCGCGAGCCTCGTCCGTGGTCTTGATCCCGAGCTGGCCGCCGTCGTCATCGATCAGACGAACGTTCGGCACGCGGATGGCGTCGTTGATGCGCGTCGAGTCCCGGTTGGACGGGCGGACGTGCTCGACGGGCCTGCGTCTCGGCCTCAAAGGCAGATCACCAAGTTGGGCTTACTCCTCCTCGTAATCGGTTGCACAGAAAAGCCGCTGCATGCAGCGGCCCGGCCCCTCGTCGCAATTGACTCGGTTGAACCCACGCGAGCCACGCATCTAAAACGATGCTGTGCCCGGGAGGTGAGGAACGGGTCCGCCCCTGCTTTTCAGGAGGCAAGCGTAGCAAGCCGCGCCGCAAAATCGGCGAGGGTCTCGGTCGATTGCCCGCCTCCGCGCTCCCGGACGGCCAGGCTCGCCTCGCTCTCGCGGTCGCCGTAGACGACCACGAACGGAATCTTCTCGAGCTCCGAGCTGCGGATCCGCTTCCCGATCGTCTCCGTCGCCTCCCCCACGTCGACCCGGAAGCCGCGCTCGCGGAGCCTCGCCGCGACGCCGTGGGCGCCCTCGGTATGCGCCTCACCGACCGGCAGCACCCGCACCTGGACGGGGGCGAGCCAGAGCGGGAAGGCGCCGCCGTAGTGCTCCGTGAGGATGCCGATGAAGCGCTCCAGCGAGCCGAGCAAGGCCCGGTGGATGACGTAGGGCGTGTGCTCCTTGTTGTCCGCACCCATATAACTGAGCCCGAACCGCTGCGGCATGATCGCGTCCAGCTGGATCGTCCCCATCTGCCAGGGGCGTCCGAGCACGTCGGTCATGTGCAGGTCGATCTTCGGCCCGTAGAACGCCCCGTCTCCCTCGTTGACCCGGTAGTCGATCTCGCGCCGCTCGAGGGCCGAGCGCAGGGCGTCTTCGGTGAAGTCCCACTCCTCGTCGGTCCCCACCTTCTTCTCCGGCCGGGTCGAGAGCTCGAACTGCGCCGTCAGGCCGAAGAGCTCGTAGAGATAGGAGGCGAAGTCGAGGCAGCCGAAGATCTCCTCCTCGATCTGGTCGGCCGAGCAGAAGATGTGGGCGTCGTCCTGGGTGATGTGGCGGACGCGCAACAGCCCGTGGAGCGTCCCGGCGAGCTCGTCCCGGTGCAGCGTCGAGGATTCTGCGTACCGGAACGGGAGCTCGCGGTACGAGCGCAGGGCCGATCCGAACAGCAGCATGTGCCCGGGGCAGTTCATCGGCTTGAGGGCGAACTGCTTCTCGTCCTCCTTCGAGGCGACGAAGAACATGTTGTCCTGGTAGTTCTCGTAGTGCCCCGAGGTGATGAAGGTCTCGACGTCGTAGAGGAGCGGCGTCTTCACCTCCGAATAGCCGCGCCGGAGGTTCTCCCGGCGGCGCAGGTCCTCGAGCGTGTTCCAGATCACCATCCCCTTGGGGTGCCAGAACGGCGAGCCGGGCGAGTGCTCCGACAGGTGGAAGAGGTCGAGCTGGGTGCCGAGGCGGCGATGGTCGCGCTTCTTGGCCTCCTCGAGGCGCTCGAGGTGCACGTCGAGATCCTTCTGGGAGTAGAAGGCCGTGCCGTAGATCCGGGTGAGCTGGGGCTTGTCGGAGTCGCCGCGCCAGTACGCGCCGGCGAGGCCCGTGAGCTTCACGGCCTTGATCGGCTTCGAGTTCTGGAGGTGCGGGCCGCGGCAGAGGTCGGTGAAGTCGCCCTGGGTATAGAGCCTGATCTGCCCCTCCGCGGTGTCGACGAGCTCGACCTTGTACGGCTCGCCCTCCGCCTCGAAGCGCGCCTTGGCCTCGTCCCGGGAGATCTCCTCCCGCACCCACTCGCGGCCCTCGGCGAGCTCGCGGCTCAGCTCGAGTTCGATTTGCTCGAGGTCCTCCTCCCGGAGGGGCTCCGGGAAGTCGAAGTCGTAGTAGAAGCCGTTCTCGATCGGCGGGCCGATCGCGACCTTCACGCCCGGGTGCAGACGGCGGACGGCCTCGGCGAGCAGATGGGCGGTCGAGTGGCGCAGGACGGAGAGCGCGTCGGGGTCGCTCGTGTCGCGGGTCGTCAGGATCTGGATCGACTGTCCTTCCTCGAGCGGCTCGCGCAGATCCTGCACTGCGCCGTTCGCGCGAATGAGCACCGCCTGCTCGGCGAGCTTCGGCCCGATCGCGCGCGCGGCGTCGAGGCCGGTCGCGCCTTCGGGAAGGTCGAGCTTCGATTTGTCGGGTAGGACGACATTCACGGAAGACAAGGATACGCATCCGCGCACGCCGGCCGACGTCACGCGTCCCCGTTTCGCAGCGCGCGGAGATGTCCGCCGCACGTGTCGTCACACGCAACTGCGCTGAGAAAAAGTGCCCAACGAGCGCGCAAATACGACGGACGAGACGCACCGGAGCACGAACGGCTCGAGCCCCGACTCAGGCGCGGGATTCGAACGCAGCGTCGCGGCAACTGGCCGGTGCCTTGAGCCAGTAGCTCTCGCGCAGCCACTCGAGCGCCACTTCGAGTGTCTCCTCGCTCGTCACTTCTATCATCACCCAGCCGTAACGGCCGACATGACTCGCGCGCCGAACCCACGGCAATAGCTCTGCAATCTCGCGTTCCTCGGCGGTCAATTTCAGCGTCACGTCGACGCGTTCGTCGTTCTCCGTCATCCACGCGAACAACTTGTTCGCGCCGACTTTGAACACGGGAAAGCCCCAAGGCGCGTCTTCGTATGTCTCCGGAAACGACAATGCAAGTGCGCGAACACGATCGATGTATGTCGTCATTGGTTTCATTACGTCGTTTGCATCACGCTCGAATGGGGGAAGTTATCGGTAGTGAGAACTGTCGAAGATGACGATTGCAAACCGTCGAGTTCAATGCAATGTGGAAGGGACTGCGACTGTTTCGATGAATAACATCCGAGGCGACGCGCATACTGCGCCCAGTTAGTTGCCGCGGAACTCACCTCTCAAGGAGGAGGCACATGGCGACACCGAAGAGAAGGACGGCGAAGCGGAGCACCGCTCGCAGCACCGCAAAGCGCAGCACCGCAAAGCGCAGCACGGCCAAGCGCAGCACCGCCAAGCGCAGCACCGCCAAGCGCAGCACCGCCAAGCGCACGACCGCCAAGCGGGCAACCGCGAAGCGCACGACCGCCAAGCGCTCAACCGCCAAGCGGGCAACCGCGAAGCGCTCGACCGCGAAGCGCAGCACCGCCAAGCGGGCAACCGCGAAGCGCAGCCCGGCGAAGCGTTCGCCGGCCAAGCGCAGCACCGCCAAGCGCCGCACGGTCAAGCGCCGTACGGCGAAGCGCGGCCCGGCCTAGCCGGTCCGTCGCGAAGGAAGTACCGGAGGGCCCCGCAAGGGGCCCTCCTTTGCTCCGGGGATCCAGGGCACGCTTTTGGGGGATCGCGGTTCGACCCGGCGCGGGCGACCATGCAGACAAGGGAAGTGACGTTGTCCGGGGTCGCCGCATTCGCAGGGTCATTCGATGTCGCTCGGGCCGAGCGTCTGCTCTGGCGTGCGGGCTTTGGTCCGCGCAAGGGCGAAGCCGAGGCGCTCGCACGGCTCGGGCTCGACGGCGCCGTCCACGCGCTCACCTATCCGGACCGCGAGAGATTCGTCGGACCTTCACCAAAGGACGACAAGGGACGGCCGCTCGCGCCGTACGACGCGTGGGGCCACGACCACGCCTGGTGGATCGACCGCATGGTGCGCACCTCACGCCCGCTCGTCGAGCGCATGACGCTCGTCTGGCACGACTGGTTCGCGACCTCGAACGGCGGCGTCAACTCGCCGAGGCTGATGCTGACGCAGAACCAGCTCTTCCGCGGGCACGCGCTCGGGGCGTTCCCCGAGTTGCTCCTCGCAGTGACGAAGGACCCGGCGATGCTGCTCTGGCTCAACGGCACCGACAACTCCAAGCGGTCGCCGAACGAGAACTACGCGCGCGAGATGCTCGAGCTGTTCACACTCGGGGCGGGCCACGGCTACGGAGAAGCCGACGTGCGGGAGAACGCGCGCGCGCTGACCGGCTTCCGCAACAACTGGAAGCAAGGCGCCGGCAACGTGAACTTCCGGTACGACCCCAGCGCGCACGACGCGGGCGCCAAGACGATCTTCGGCAAGCACGGCGCCTTCACCTGGAAGGACTCGGCGCGGCTCGCGGTGACGAACCCTGCCCACGCCGGGTTCTTCGTGCGCAAGCTCTGGAGCTACTTCGTCGCGACGGCGCCCGACGCAGCGACGCAACACGCGCTCGAGCAGCTCTACCTCGGCAACGACCGCCGCATCAAGCCCGTCGTGACCGCGATCCTCAAGCACCCCGCCCTCTACGAGGGTCCGCGCATGGTGAAGTCGCCGGCCGTGTTCAACGCCGGGTTGCTCCGGCGCATCGGGCGCGGCGTCGACACGACAGCGTGGGCGTGGCTCGGCTCGATGGCCGGACAGCAGCTCTTCTATCCGCCGAACGTCGCAGGGTGGGACGACAGCCGGTGGCTCGACACCGCGACCTGGCGCGGCCGCTGGTGGATCGCCCAGTATGTGCTGCGCCCGTATGCGCTCGACCCCGGCACGGCGACGCAGCCCTTCGACGCACGGGCTCTGCTCGACGGCGCGCTCGACTTCTGGAACAAGCCCGCGCTCGGCGACGCAACCCGCGGCGCGCTGCTCACGTTCGCGCAGGCCGCGCTCGGCGACGCCGCCAAGACGCCGTGGAAGCGCAGGCAGTACGCCGTGATGACGCAGAACGCGCTGCGGCATCTGATCGCCGTCTCGCCGGAGCTCCAGACCGCATGAGCGACTGCAACCACTGCACCGGGCTGTCCCGCTCGCGCTTTCTGCACCGCGCGGCGGCCGAGGCCGGCCGCGGCCTGCCCGCGATCGAGCACGGCATGCCCGTGCCCGCGGGCACCGGCTTGTCACGGCGCAGCTTCCTCTCCCACAGCGCCGGCGCGATGCTCGCCGTGTACGGCGCGTCGAGGCTCGGGCTGCGCGCACTCGAAGAGGGCATCGCAGCAGCTGCGAGCGGGCCGGCTCAGCCCGTCCTCGTCTCCGTCTTCCTCGAGGGCGGCGCCGACGCGCTGTCCGTGCTCTCGCCGCAGGGCGACTCGCTCTATCGCAAGCTGCGCCCGCAGCTCGCACTCTCGGGAGGTCCCGTGTTCGCGGAGGACGACCGGCTGCACTGGCATCCCGCGTCGGCCGCACTCGCAACGCTGCACGGCGAGGGGAAGGTCACGGTGATGCCAGCGGTCGGCTACACGAACGCCGACCAGTCGCACTTCACGTCACGGCACTACTGGGAGGTGGGTGCGACGAGCACGGCGGTGCGCACCGGCTGGCTCGGCCGGTACCTCGATCACGCCGGGACGATGGACAACCCGCTTCAGGGGCTCTCGCTCGACGACTCGCTGGCGCCCGCGCTCGCCACGGGCAGGGTGCCGATCGCCTCCGTCGACGGTCCCGACCAGTACGACTTCTGGAGCAACCGCGTCTGGGGCGAGGTCGAGACCCGCATGCTCGCGGCCATCGGCGCGCTCGGCGTCCAGCCGCCCGACCCCGCGCTCAGAATCGCGGGCGACATCGCCGCGCAGGTCGACCGGCTGCGCAATCAGCTGCTGCCGTTCCAGGGGCAGGACGGCAAGCCCGCCTATACAAGCCCCGTCGCGTATCCCACGTCGACGGACGCGTTCCCGCGACGGCTCGCCGGGCTCGCCGCGATGCTCGCCGCCGGGCTGCCACTGCGCTGCGTCGCGCTGAGCGCTCCGGGGCATTACGACACGCATTCCGACCAGGCGACGGCGCTCACCTCCGGGCTGCAGCTCACGTCCGACTCCCTGCTCGCGTTCCAACGCGACCTCGAAGCGCGCGGTCTCGCCGATCGCGTGCTCGTGCACGTCTGGTCGGAGTTCGGGCGGCGCGCACAGGAGAACGGCTCGGGCGGCACCGACCACGGCGCCGCGGGCGTCGGCTTCCTCCTCGGGACCCGCGCGAAGGGAACCATGGTCGGCGAGTTCCCCGGCCTCAAGACGGGCCTCGACGAGAACGGCAACCTGAAGGCGACCTCCGACTTCCGCGGCGTCTACGCAGGCTTGCTCGAGCAATGGCTCGGCACGGATGCGGCAGCGGTGGTGCCGGACGCCGCGTCGTTCGTGCGACCGACGCTCGTCCGGTGATCGCCGCGACGCCGCCTCCCCCTCCTGCGCGCGTGCAGGTCGTCGCGCAGGAGTTCCGCTACACGTTGTCGCGGCAGACGATCAAGGCCGGCTGGGCGATCGTCGAGCTGAGCAACGGCGGACAGGACGCCCACGACCTGCGCCTGCAGCGCGCCGGGGGCAAACACGTCTACGCCTGGCCGAACGTCCAGGCGGGCGCGCTCGTCGACAAGACGGTCAAGCTGCTGCCCGGCCGTTACCGGCTGTGGTGCAGCGTCGCGAACCATCGCGCGCTCGGCATGCGCGCGACGCTCGTTGTCGTCCGCCGATAGAGCAGTTACAGCGGTCGAAAGGCTCAACCTGGTTCCTCAGCAACCGGAGATGACACGCTCTGGTCTGCGACTCGGCCACCCGGTTGCGAACCAGGTTGGTGAGCGAATGGGGCTTCGCCCCGCTCTTACCCTTCGTCGAGGAGCGCCTTGAGGCGCGCGAGCGACGAACCGGGTGAGCGCGAGATGGGCTCGGCCGCGACGATCGCGGCACGGAGCGCTGCACGCTCGGACTCGGACGGGAGCAGGTGGATCCGGACGCCGGCGACGCGCAAGGCGCCGATCTCGTCCGCGATCGAGGCGGCGCCCCGATGCTTCAGCTCGCCAAGCGAGCGGAGCAGGCGGTCGAGCTCGTCCTGGCGAACGGCGACCGTCCCACGGCCGATCGTGATCTCCGTGCGCGGAACTGCGGCGGCGCGCATCATGCTCAACGGATGCGGTAGGTGATGCGTCCGCGGTTCAGGTCGTACGGCGAGAGCTCGACCTTCACCTTGTCGCCCGGAGCGATGCGGATGCGGTAGCGGCGCATCTTGCCGCACGTGTAGGCGAGGGTCTCGTGGCCGTTCTCGAGTCCGATGCGATACATGCCCGCGCGAAACGACTCGAGCACCTCGCCCTCGACCTCGATCTTCTCTTCCTTCTCGGCCATTCACTCTCCCTTGCCGTAAAAAAGTTCACGGGGGCGCAAGCGCCCCCGTGACGTTCCGAAAGCCTCGACTACGAAGCGAGCGAGACGTTCTTGGCCTCAGGGCCTTTTGCGCCCTCAGCCTCTTCGAACTCGACCTTCGCACCCTCTGCGAGGGACTTGTGGCCATCGCCGCTGATGGAGCTGAAATGGACGAACACGTCCTTGCCACCGGCGTCGGGGGTAATGAAGCCGTACCCCTTTGCATCGTTGAACCACTTAACGGTTCCGGTTGCCATAGAAAAACACCTCCTCTACCAAGTGAGAACGGGCAGTGGAGGCGCGATGCGCAACCGATACTCGCTCGTGTACACCTGGAACCGTAGCACGGATCACCGCCGGCCAGCGGGCGCGCAGCCCGAAAAATCCCTGTACTGACGCGGGTTTGCGCGACCTCAGACCGCCAGCTTCTCGACAACGAGGTAGGCCGCCACGGCGAGCTCGATCTGCGCGAGGCACAGGAGCTCGTTCCGGACGCGCCGGCCCACCTGGCGGTCGTCGGTCTGCACGGCGGCGTCCCCTTCGCTCGAATGCTGCTACGCAGGCTCGAATGCTGCTGCGCAGGGGGCACGGCGCGGCAGACAAAGGGCATCACCGTTCGTGCGCTAAACTACGAGGCGATTCGGCGGCGTTGACATGGAGGGAGAACGCGAAATGGTCGACGCATCCGGCGCGTTGCGTCCAGCGAGCGTCCGGCCGCTGCTCCGCGGCGTGCTGCACGAGGTGGCCTTCTTCGTCGCGCTCGTCGTCGGCGTTCTGCTCGTCATCTACGCAGACGGCGCGCGGGCGTCGACGGCCGCAGCGATCTTCGCAACCTCCGTCGTGACGATGCTCGGCGCGAGCGCGCTCTACCACCGCGTGACGTGGAGCGTGCGTGTGCGCCCGTGGATGCGGCGAATCGACCATGCCGGCATCTACCTGCTGATCTCCGGGACCTACACCCCGGTCGGACTCCTCACCCTGCGAGGAACCATGCGCGACGTGGTGCTCGGCGTCGTGTGGACCGGAGCCGCGGCGGCGATCGCCATGAAGTTCATCTGGGTCGGCGCGCCCAAATGGCTGTCCGCCGTCACCGGAATCGCACTCGGCTGGGCCGGTGTCGCGGCGATGCCGCAGGTGGCGAAGTACGCAGGCGTCACCGCCGTGACGCTGCTCGGAGTCGGCGGCCTCGCCTACACCCTCGGCGCAATCGTCTACGCGCGGCGACGGCCGGATCCGGTGCCGAGCGTGTTCGGCTACCACGAGGTGTTTCACGCACTGACGCTCGTCGCGGTGACGTGCCAGTACGTCGCAATCGCATTCTTCGTCGTGAAAGTGGGCTGAACACACATGATCGGAAAGATGCTCTGGTTCAACGGTGAGAAAGGCCACGGGTACATCCAGACCGAGGCAGACGAGCGCCTCTACGTCGCCAGCGACGGGTTCCTGCCGAAGGAAGAGCCGAAGGCACGCTGTGCGGGCAAGTACGTCACGTTCGAGCGGATTGCCGACGACGGCGACCCGCGGGCGGTCAACGTCGCCTTCGTGCCGGAGTCGGAACTGCCCAACCGCGCGCGCCTGCGCACGCCCCGCAGCGGCTCGAAGCTTTAGAACCTCTAACTAAACGAGCACGGGCCGCCGGAACGCGCTGTGGTCATTCAGTTCGAGCTGCTGAGAGATCACCAGTCGGTCGGGCGGAAGTCCTTCAGGAACTGCCCCCACACATGCTCGCCGCTGTTGATGCCGTCGATGATCGGGTCGACGATGCGCGCCGCACCGTCGACGATGTCGAGCGGCGGGCGGAACCGGTGCTCGGCCTCTTTGCGCTCGGCGATGTGCAACGGGTCCTCGTCGCTCACCCAGCCGGTGTCGACGCTGTTCATGTGGATGCCGTCGGCGTAGTAGTCCGCTGCCGACGTGCGCGTCATCATGTTGAGCGCGGCCTTCGCAATGTTCGTGTGCGGGTGCCTCGTCGTCTTGAACTTGCGGTAGAACTGCCCCTCGACCGCCGACACGTTGACGATGTGCTTGTCGCGGTCCGGGGTCTGCAGCATCAGCGGCTTCAGGCGCGCGTTCAGCACGAACGGAGCGACGGCGTTGACGAGCTGCGTCTCGAGCAGCTCGACCGACGAGACCTCCGCGAGCAGCAGCCGCCACGAGTTGCGCTCCCGCAGGTCGACCTGCTGGAGATCCTGGTCGAGCCGGCCCTCGGGAAACAGATCTCCCTGGCCGGCCAGATCCTCGGCGAGCAGCGCGACCTGCGAGAGCTCGGCAGAGTGCGTCACGCCGACGAGCGGTGACGGTGCCGCCGCCTCGACGAGGGCAGGTACACCTGACGGAAGGATGTCGGTGCGCCGCAGGCCCTCGTACTCGCCGAGCAGACGCTGGATCTCGGCGGGCATCGTCCGCGCCGACGCGCGCTCGGCCTCCAGCATGTGCTTGTAGAACTCCGCCGGGCGCCGCACTGTCTGGCACGCGTTGTTGACGATGAAGTCGAGCCGCCGCCGTGTCGTGCGCAGGTGCTCGCACAAGCCTTCGACGCTCGGCGTGTGACGCAGGTCGAGCCCGAAGATCTCGAGCCGGCCGCCCCACTCGTCGAAGTCAGGCTCCTGCGCGTAGCGCAGCGCGGCGTCGCGCGGGAAGCGCGTGGTGACGATCAGCTGTGCGCCGGCCCGCAGGAGCTTGATCCCAGCCTGGTAGCCGATCTTCACGCGCCCGCCGGTGAGCAGCGCGACGCGGCCGCTCAGGTCGGCGGTCTCCGTGCGCTTGCGGTAGTTGAAGTCGCCGCACGCCGGGCAGAGCTGGTCGTAGAACGGATGGATCTCGACGTAGCGCTCCTTGCAGACGTAGCAGTGCTGCGGCTCGATCAGCTCGCGGAACTCCGGCTCGTCGTCGACGTCCGCCTGCTCGAAGCCGTCGGGCGGGACGACGTTGGGCGTCGTGTACACGGGCTTCTCCCGGAGAACACGGATGCCGGTCTCGGCGAGGGCAGACTCGTCGCGCTCGAGCTTCGCCGCCTTCTCTCGCTTGCGCAGCGACTTGGCCCAGAGCCGGCGCTGCACGAGATCGGGGTTGTGCACGTCACCTGCGGCCGAGAGCAGGCGCGTGCGCTCCTCCACAGACAACGCGCCGAGCAGCCCGCGATCGCGGACGACCGACTGGAGAATCTCCGTCGCCGCCTTCAGGCGCTCGGCGGCATCGTCGTTCGTCATTCGCTTGAGGGTAGCGGGCGCCCTGGAGCCACCTTCACAAGGTGTTGACTTGAGGACGCCGCCGTGACATAGATCGTGCCAGCAGCGAAAGAGGGCCGGCCTTGCCGGAGCAGAGGACATCGTTGCTGCGGCGCCGGCGCCTCGGAGGAGGCGCTTCCGCGTGAGCAGCGCGGCGCCGAGGCTGGGGCTGCTGCACGGGTTCGAGGTGCGGCTCGCCGGACGCCCGCTCGAGCTTCCGCTCTCGGCCCAGCGGCTCGTCGCGTTCCTCGCGCTGCACGAACGGCCGCTGCAGCGGCTCTACGTCGCGGGCTGCCTGTGGCTCGAGTCGAGCGAGGAGCACGCCAACGCGAGCCTGCGCACGACGCTCTGGCGACTCGGGCGGCAGGGGTATCCGCTCGTGGAGGCGTCGGGGAACCAGGTCGCGCTCGCCTCCGATGTCGAGGTCGACCTGCACGAGGTGCGCGCGCAGGCGCGGCGCGTGCTCCGGCACGAGCTCTCGACGCCGGACGCCGTCGACGACCTCTGCGTCGCCGGCGAGCTGCTGCCCGACTGGTACGACGACTGGGTGCTGATCGAGCGCGAGCGCTTCCGGCAGCTGCGGCTGCACGCGCTCGACGCGCTCTGCGAGGAGCTGACGGCCGCCGGCCGCTACGCCGCCGCCGTCGAGGCAGGCCATGCCGCCGTCGCTGCCGAGCCGCTGCGCGAGAGCGCGCACCGCCTGCTCGTCGCCGCCTACCTCGCCGAGGGCAACGCCGGCGAGGCGCTGCGCCAGTACCGCTTCTTCCGCGACCTGCTGCGGCACGAGCTCGACCTCGAGCCGTCCCCGCAGATGGAGGTCCTGGTCGCGCTGTTACCCGTCCGGTGACGCCGCGGTGACGCGCGGCCTCGATGCTGCCGCAGATGGCTGCGGACGCTGAACGAGCAGGCGTGATGATCGTCCGCGTCTGGCTCGAGCGCGAGCACGAGCACGGCCTGCGCGCGCGACTGACCGAGTCACGCGATCTCGCGTCGCGCGAGCAGAAGACGCACGCGGCCGCGAGCGTCGACGAGATCGTCCAGCTCGTGCGCGCCTGGGCCGAGCGCTTCGAGCGGTGACGCAGCGGTGACGGGACCGTGACGCGCGCGCTTGCATGCTCGTCCGAGTGGCGACCTTCACGGCGATCTCCGCGACCGGCAAGACGCTCGAACGCCTGCTGAACGCCTGCTTCGCCGTCGACAAGCCGCACCCGACGAAGACGGTCAAGGCGGCGCTCGTCAAGACGGACGACTTCGACACGAACAACGGCAACAGCGTCATCCAGCAAAAAGCGCCGCTGCTCTCGATCTTCCTCTACCGCGTCGAGATCGATCCCATCATGCGCGCGAGCTACGCGGGGATCGGCTCGCTCGACGGCCGCGCGCACCTCCCGCTCGACCTGCACTACCTGCTGAGCGCCTGGGCCGAGGCAGCGGAGTTCGAGCACGACATCCTCGGCAGCGCGATGACCTGCCTCGAGACGACGCCGATCCTGCAGGGCCCGCTGCTGCATCCGTCGAGCGCGTGGCAGCCGAACGAGGCGCTGCAGATCGGGCCGGAGGAGATCGGCACCGACCAGCTGATGCGGATCTTCGACTCGCTCGAGGCGGGTTACTGCACGAGCATCCCGTATCGCGTGCGCGTCGTGCGGCTCGACGGCAGCGTCGGCGAGCCGCCGCCGACCGCGACCGACGTGTACATCGGCGCCGACGCGACGGTCGCGTGAACGCCCTCCTCGAGGAGCAGTACGTCGAGAGCATCACGCGGCTCGCGCTCGGCCTCGAGGCGATCGATGCCTGTCGCGGCGGCCGGATCTCGCATCCGCTGCGCGTCACCGTCGACGAGCCGCTGGGCATCGACCGCATCCCCCGGCACGACTCGTGCCTGCACGCGCTCATCTATTCACCGGCGGTGACCTCGCCCGTGACGGTGCGGCTCCTCTCTCCCGACCGCCGCTTCGTGCCGCGCCGCCTGCAGATCCCGATCGGAAGCGAGGCGAACGCCGAAGCCGGACTGCTGCCTGCAGCGAAGCGGGCGTGGCGGCCGCTGCTCTTTCCCGGCGCGGCGTACGACGTCAGCGCCTCGGCGACCGGCGTCCGTGGCCGCGTCGTCTGGGGAGACGACGGCTCGCCGGTGCGGTTCGCGCGCGTCGTCGCGTTCTACGGCGTCCAGCAGATCGGGCTCGCGCACGGCGACGACCGCGGCGAGTTCCTGCTCGTTCTCGGCGTCGACACCGTCGACGGCGACGACTTCGTGCTCGCACAACCCCCCACGATGCCGCCGTCGCTCGGCCTGATGCTGACGATCGTGGCGCCGAACGACCGTCCGGCCGTCGATCCCGCCGACCCGCTCTACGGCCTGCCGCTCGAGCGCGCGGCCGGCCCCGGCCTGCCGGATCCCGTCTCCCGAGGAGAGCAGCTTCCAGACACCTACCGCAATCCCGGCCGCGTGCTGCTGCACGCCGTGACCGTGCCGCTCGGCCGGATCACCAGCGTCGCGACCGCCCCGTTCGAGATCCCATACCCGTAGCGCAAGGAGCACGCAATGCCCGAGTATCTCGCCCCCGGAGTCTACGTCGAGGAAGTCAGCTTCCGGTCGAAGTCGATCGAAGGGGTCCCGACCAGCACGACCGGCTACGCGGGCATGGCCCGCACAGGCCCGGTGCAGTACGCAACCGTGACGATGCGCGGACCGTCGCAGACGGAGCCGCGTCTGATCACGAGCTTCACCGAGTTCGAGCGCGTCTACGGCGGGCTCGAGTCGATCGTCGTCGACGACGGCAGCGGCTCGACGACGGAGCGGCTCGCGTTCCTCCCCCACGCCGCCCGCGCGTTCTTCCTGAACGGCGGCAAGCGGCTCTACGTCTCGCGCGTCTTCGCACCGCTTGGCCCCGACGACGACCCGGACTGGGGCGTCGCGTCGCGTCCGATCACGATCGCCGGCGGCGGCACCGCCACCTGGCGGGCGCGGTGGCCCGGTTCGTTCGGCAAGGTCTTCGTGCGCACCGAGGTGTCGCGGACGAAGAACGTCGGCTTCGTCTTCCCGCCCGCCGACCCGCGTTCGGCGTGGGGCCCGCAGGCGCGGTCGGCGAAGCGGGGCTCCGTCGTCGAGGTGATCCCCGGGGGAGCCACACCACCGACGGGCAACACACCGGTGAACGCGGCACAGCTCCACGTGATCGAGGTGCACGCGAACGGCCGGCAGGACTTCCTGCGCGGCGGCACGCCGCAGCCGGTTCCGGCAGACGCGATCGTCCAGCTCTTGACGCTGCGCGTCACCGTCATCGTCAGTCCGGAACGGTCCGACTTCTACGGCGACCTCGGCACCTCGCCGTTGCAGAAGCGCTTCATCGGCAAGATCCTCCAGAAGAACGACCCGGAGGACGAGAACGCCGCGGTCTGGCTCGACTGGGACGACGTCGCCGCCGGCCCTGACGGGCCTGCGAAGCTGATGGCGGCGCTCCAGGCCGACACGACCGGCCGGCTCGCCGGCGGACACGACGGCGGCATGGTCTCCCCGGACGACCTGCTGGGGCTTCCGGCCGACCTCGACCACGCCGAGATCAAGGCAACCGGGCTCGAGGCGCTCGGCGAGATCGACGACATCGCGATCGTCGCGCTCCCCGACGGCAGCACGTATGACGACACCGATCTCTGCGCGGCCGCGATGGGCAACCTGATCACCCACGCGGAGAACGAGCGCTATCGGATCGCGGTCGTCGATGCCCCCGAGGGCAGCTCGATGAGCGAGGTCCGGCATTTCCGCGGCAAGTTCGACACGAAGTACGGGGCGCTCTACCACCCGTGGATCGAGATCTTCAACCCGCTGGAGCGGCCCGCGCAAGGGGCGCCGCCCGGCCGGCTGCTGCTACCGCCGTCCGGTTTCGTGACCGGCATCTACGCCCGCTCGGACATCCAGCGCGGCGTGTGGAAGGCGCCCGCGAACGAGATCGTCTCCGGGCTGACGAAGTTCGAGGCGAACATCAACAAGGCGCGCCAGGACGTCCTCAACCCGGAGGGCATCAACGCGCTCCGCTTCTTCGAGGGCCGCGGCAGCCGTGTCTGGGGCGCGCGGACGATGACCTCCGACCCGGAGTGGAAGTACGTCAACGTCCGCCGCTTCTTCATCTTCCTCGAGCACTCGATCGACAAGAGCACGCAGTGGGCCGTCTTCGAGCCGAACAACGAGCGACTGTGGGCGAACGTCCGCCACACGATCGAGGACTTCCTGCTCGTCCAGTGGCGCGACGGCGCGCTGATGGGCTCGAAGCCCGACGAGGCGTACTTCGTCCGCTGTGACCGCACGACCATGACCCAGAACGACCTGGACAACGGGCGTCTGATCTGCCTGATCGGCGTGTCGCCCGTGAAGCCGGCGGAGTTCGTGATCTTCCGCATCGGCCAGTGGACGGCCGACGCGAAGCTGACCTAGGCCGGAGGGAACGATGGCAACCAAGAGAGACAACCCGTACAGCGCGTTCAACTTCCTGGTCGCGCTCGGAGGCGACCAGGGCGACGGCTCGGAGGGAGCGATCGTCGGCGGCTTCTCCGACGCGAGCGGCCTCGGCGTCGACGTCAGCTACTCGGAGTACCGGAACGGCAACGAGAAGTTCAACACCGTCCGCAAGGTCGGCAACACGCACAAGCTCGACGACGTCACGCTCAAGCGCGGGCTCGTCGGCTCGACCGACCTGTTCGCGTGGCTGAAGTCGGTGCGCGACGGCGGCCACGACACGCGCAACGTCACGATCACGCTGATGGACGAAGCGCGGAGCCCCGTCGCGACCTGGCGGCTGCGCAACGTCCAGCCGAAGAAGTGGGTCGGCCCGACGTTCGCGGCCAAGGGCGGCGGCGAGGTGGCGATGGAGGAGCTCCATCTCGTGCACGAAGGCATCGAGTACGAATAATGAGCACGGTTCTGTCGCTCGGCGCCCCCGGGATCTATGAGCTCCCGGAGCCGCCGATCCGCGCCCTCACCGGCGTGCGGATGGACGTCTGCGCGTTCGCCGGCGTGGCGCCGCGCGGGCCCGCGTACACGCGCGAGACGCTGCCGCACGGCGATGTCGTGCGGCAGCGCTCGACGGCGGTCGCGATCGAGAGCTGGGACGACTACGTCCGGCTCTACGGCGCCTTCGAGGGGCCGGGGCGGCTGCCGTGGGCGGTGTCGGCGTTCTTCGACCAGGGCGGACGGCGCGCGTACGTCGTCCGCATCGTCCACGAGCTTGCGCCCGGCGACGACGACGGCGTCGCGACGGGGACGCTCGGCCCGGTCGGCCTGCGCGCCCGCAACGAGGGCACGTGGGGCTCGCGGATCCACGCGGGACTGACGTACTCGGCGCGGCCGCTCGCGTTCGACCCGGTCGCCTCGTCGACGACGACGCTCGCGCTGCCGGCCGACTCGGCACTCGCCGCCGGCACGCTGCTGCGCGTCGGGCAGGCGTTGCGCGTTGTCTCGCAGATCGTCGACGCCGGGCTGCAGAACCGCCCGGGCTTCGCGCGCTTCGCAACGCTCGACGCGCCGCTCCCAGCGCCGGCCGACTCGGCCGAGATCGTCGAGGGCGCGTTCGCCGTCGACGACGGCGCCGGGCGGAGCGAGTCGTACCGCGGCCTCGGCCTCTCGCCCTCCCACCCGCGCTACCTGGGGACCGTGCTGCAGGCGGAGTCCGAGCTCGTCGAGCCGGACGGCGCGTGGGGCGACGTGCTGCCGACGGACGCGACGCTGCCGGCGTGGACGGCCTCCGCGATCGCGAACGGCAAGGACCGCTATCTCGAGATCGTCCCGGGCGACTTCTTCCACGCCCGCTGGAACCCCGGCGACGAGATCGACGACGAGCACCTGCTCTCCGGCATCCACTGCCTGCTCGGCGTCACCGACGTGTCGCTGCTCGTCGTCCCCGACCTCTACGAGCCGTCGCCCGTGATCCCGTTCTCCGACGTCGCGCCGCAGCCGAACCTCGCCGGCCCGACGTTTCAGCGCTGCGCCGACCCGCCGCCCACACAGACGCCGCCGGATCCCCCGCCCGCGCTCGACGGGCTGCTGCTCGACCCGGCGACGCACTTCCAGGAGATTCTCGACCTGCAGCTCGAGGTCGCCGCGCTCGCCGACTACTCCCACGCGTTCGTCGCCCTGCTCGACGTTCCGCCCGGCCTCTCCGACCGCCGCATCCTCGACTGGCGCGCCCGTTTCGCGACGGCCTTCGCCGCGGCGTACCACCCGTGGCTGAAGGCGGCACGGCTCGGCGAGCCGTACGCGTCGCCCGTCCAGGTGAACCCTGCCGCGGTCGCGGCCGGAATCGTCGCGCGGCGCGAGCTGCTGTACGGCGTGCCGTTCGGGCCCGCGAACGAGCTCGCCGCGGCGGTCGTCGACGTCGTCGAGCGCGTCTCGGGCCCGCGCCACGACGTGCTCCACCAGAACGCGATCAACGTCTTCCTGCACGAGCGCGACGGCGTCCGCCTGACTGCCGCGCGCACGCTGTCCCGCGACCCGGACTACCGGCAGCTCTCCGTCCGCCGACTCGTGACGATGATCGAGCGGACGCTCGAGCGCGAGTTGCAGTGGCTCGTCTTCGAGTCGAACACCGACGAGCTTCGCGGCGACCTCCGGCAGGCGCTCGTGATCTTCCTGCGACGGCTCTACGACGGAAACGCGTTCGTCGGCGCGACCGAGGCCGAGGCGTTCTTCGTCCGCTGCGACGAGACGCTGAACCCGCCGCAGGTGATCGACGCGGGCCGCCTCGTCTGCGAGATCGGCATCGCGCCCGCGGAGCCGCTCGAGTTCATCGTGCTGCGCATCGAGCGCGACGGCGACGGAACGCTGCGGATCGGGGGCCACCCGTGAGCGAAGTGGCTCCCGAGCTCGAGCTCGTCCGCGCCTTCAACTTTCGCGTCAATCTCCGCGACAGCAAGACGCGCAAGCCACTCGGCAACGGCGGCTTCCAGGAGTGCACCGGTCTCGAGGTCGAGCTGGACGTCCAGGAGCTGCAGGAGGGCGGGCGCAACGACGGCGTCATCCGCCGCATCGGCCGCGCCAAGTACCAGCCCCTCGTGCTCAAGCGCGGCATGTTCTCGCCGACGCGCGGCAACCCGGCCGACACCGCGATCTGGGGCTGGTTGCAGCGACTCGCGAGTCGCGACGAGGTGATCCGCTACGACGGCGTCGTCGAGGTGCTCGACGCGGCCCAGGCGACGGTGGTCGCGCGCTGGACGTTCGTACGCGGCCTGCCACAGAAGGTGACCGGGCCGCAGCTGAACGCGCGCACCGGCGAGGTCGCGATCGAAGAGCTGCACATCGCCCACGAGGGCCTGACCCTGGAGCTGCATTGAGCTTCGAGAAAGCCGAGCTGCTCGCGCTCAGGGGCGACACGGGATCGTCGCCGCTCGGCGACCCGGCGGTGCCGGTGCAGTTCAACCCGGCGTCGCTGCGGCTGCAACTGACGAACGACACCGCCGGCGGCCAGGCGCGCGGGCACCAGGCGGAGCAGCACGTCGGCACGGGCTCGACGCAGCTCACCTTCGACCTCCACTTCGACACCGCCGACGAGGGCACCGACGTCCGCAAGAAGATCGCGCAGGTCGAGCACTTCGTGTTGCCGAGCGTCCCGGGCTCGAAGCAGGCGCCGCCGCGCGTGCGGTTCCACTGGGGGCAGTTCCTGTTCGAGGGCCTGATGACGGGGTTGCAGGAGGAGATCGATCTCTTCACGAGCGACGGAGTGCCGCTGCGCGCGAAGGTCGGCGTCACGATCAGGGGGCAGGATCCGGCGCTTGCGAAGGTGAAGAGCGACGCGACGGGCGCGGCCGCGACAAACCCCGGCGCGTCGCAGGGCTCGCCGGGCACGTCGGGCGGCCAGGGCGGCGGCGGTGCGCCGCGGGCTCCCGGCGCTCCGGGAGGTGCGGGCGACCGGGCCGGCACCGCGCTCGGTGGCGAGAGCGCAGCCCAGTTCGCGGCGCGCATGGGCGTCGACCCGAACGCCTGGCGCGGCCTCGGCGCGGCCGGCCTCTCCTCCCCGCTCTCGCTCGCCGCCGGCCTGGAGATCGACTTCTCCTCGGCGCTGTCCGCTGCGGCCGGCCTCGGCTCGACCGTCGGGGTCGCAGCCGGCGCAGCCGCGCCGCTCGA
>JANMWV010000140.1:0-1758 GCA_031394165.1 Actinomycetes bacterium | reverse complement strand
GTGCCCTTGGGCACCGTGAAGCGAACGTCGTTGTTGCCGGCGCGCAGGCTCACCGTGCCGAGCGCGAGGGAGCCCAGGGCGGCGCTCAGCAGGCCCTGGCCGCTCGCGTTGACGATCAGCCTGATCTGCGAGGCGGTGGCGGAGAGCGTGAGCAGCTGTGGGCCGAAGACCTCGATCGTCGGAGCGACGTCCGCCGACGAGACGGAGACGACCGGCGACGTCGTGGTGACCGGGGGCGGAGGAAGCGCCTGGACGACCGACGTCACCGGGGTCGTCGAGTCGACGGTCAACGAGGCGGTGACGTTGAAGTCGGCTGCGTCGACCACGGTCGGGGGCGACGAGGCGTTCGGGAGCGAGAGGAAGCCCTCGCCGCTCGCCCACGTGCAGGTGTCCCACGGAATCGACGCGGTCGCGTTGTTGCCGACGATCGAGAGCGGCACCGTCGAGCTACCGGCGCCGTCCCAGTAGAAGACCGGCTGCGAGAGCGTTCCGGCCGGAATCGTGACGGTGATCGAGAGCGTTGCCTTCCAGCAGACGGCATTCGTCGAGCCTCCGAGGGAGCGGCCACGGGTGAACTTGAGGAACCGCGTCGACAGGTGGTTCACCGCGACCTTCTGCGCCGTCACCGCGCCTGTCGCAACGCCGGTGAAGATCTGCGCGCCGTACGGCTGGGGCTTCACGACCTGGAGCGCCGGCACGGAATACGACGACGTCAACTCGGCGCGTGCCCACGCGTTGTACGTGTCGGCGACTGTCGTGCCCTTGGCCACGAGCGCCGCGGTAACGGAGGAGATCGCCGTCGAGGCCGGGTCGCCTGCGAGGCCCTGGGCGAAGATGTCCTTGACGAAGGCCGCGCCGTACTTCTCGCTCAGGTACTCGAAGAACGGCCAGCGCGAGTAACCCTCACCGAGGTACGCGTCGGTCAAGTTGCACTTGTCGCTCGTCCCGCCGAACGGGTCACGGCAGTCGAGCGCCATGTCCGGAGGGCCGAGCCCGCCCAGCGTGCGGTAGCCGTCGACTCGGAAGCCCATCCATTCGGCGCTCGCCTCGAGCAGCCACGCGTCGGACAGGCTGAACGGGGGTGCCCACAATGGCCTCGGAAGCCATAGGCCGAGCTGGACGAGGTGGAACAGCTCGTGCGCGATCGTGTGCTGGGTGAACGCCCGATCGCGAGCGTTGCCGGCGAGATCGATGAAGCCCGACGTGGTCAATGCGTCGGCATCCCACATCGTGGAGCCCAGCACGCCGGGGCTGAGGGTGTAGTCCTCGACGTAGATGTCGATCCTGCCGTCGCCGCCGAGGAAGCCGTCCGACGGCGGCCGTGCATAGCCGTCGGCCAACTCGGCGGCGAGCGCGCGCTCGGCCAGCGCCGCGATGTCGCCGGCCTGCGTCTCGGTGATCGCCCAGATCGAGAACGCGGGCGGCGTTGTCTCGCTCTCGTAGTGCACGCGAAAGTTCGTTGAGTCGAGCTGGAACGGCAGGCTGTTGTCCCGCGGGAACGCGGCGAAGGCCGGGCTTGAGAGCACGGCGAAGCCGGCGACGACGACGGCGAGCAGGGCGAAGCGGCGGAGAAGAGGCATCTCTCTTCCGCAAATCGGCGGCGGAGCCGGTTTCCTTTAGGAACTTCAGCTAGTCGAAGGCGAGATACAGGAGCGCCACGCCGACCGTCCCGGCGAAGAGGAGCAGGAAGAGGCCGAAGAGGAGCCAGCCGAGGCGGGCGTTCCGGGAAGCGAGCTCGGGATCCATCAGACCACCAGG
>JANMWV010000130.1:0-2757 GCA_031394165.1 Actinomycetes bacterium | reverse complement strand
CCGCATTCCCGACGACGTCGTCCCGGCGTCGTGACGCTCACGCTGCTGGCCGAGCGTCTCCGGTCGCGGGAGCTCTCGCCGCGAGAGGCGGTGCAGTGGTACCTGGAGCGGATCGACGCCTCGGCGGAGCTCAACGCGTTCATCTCGGTGCGCGCCGAGGAGGCCCTCGCCGAGGCCGACAGCGCGCCGGCCGGCCCACTGTACGGAGTTCCCGTCGCCGTCAAGGACGTGATCGACGTCGCCGGCTCCCGAACGACGGCGGCCTCGAAGATCCTTCGCGACAACGTCGCGACCCGCGACGCGGAGTCGGTCGCTCGCCTCCGTGCGGCCGGAGCGATCGTCCTCGGGAAGCTCAATACGCACGAGTTCGCCTACGGCGCGCTCACCACGAGCCCGCACTACGGGCCTGCGCGGAACCCGTGGTCGCTCGATCGTGTCTGCGGCGGCTCGAGCGGTGGTAGCGGCGCAGCCGCCGCGGCCGATCTCGCAGCCGGGACGCTCGGAACGGACACCGCCGGCTCGATCCGGATCCCGGCCTGCTTCTGCGGCGTGACGGGGTTGCGTCCGTCACTCGGCCTCGTCCCGACCGGAGGGGTCGTGCCCGTCTCCTGGACGTTCGACACGGTCGGCCCGATCGCGAGGAGCGCGGAGGATTGCAGCTTGCTGCTCCAGGCGCTCGCGCCCGCGTACCGGCCGGACCTGGACGGCGATCTGCGAGGGCTCAGGATCGGCATGGTCGAGGAGCTCTTCGAGCGCGCCGAGCCGGCTGTCGCCGACTGCGTCCGCTCGGCGGTCGACGAGCTGCGCTCGCTCGGGGCGGAGGTCTCGCCGGTCGAGATCCCGATGCTGGAGGAGGCCGGGACGATCGTGCAGGCGATCTTGCTTCCCGAGGCGACGCAGGCCCATCTCGAGTGGCTGCGAACCCGGCTCCACGACTACGGGCCGGATGTTCGCGCACGCCTGCTGACGGGGCTTCTCCTGCCCTCGACCGCCTACGTGACCGGGCTCCGTGCTAGGCGCTGGTACCTGGACGAGCTGGCCCCGGTGCTCCGGCGCTTCGACCTGCTCGTTCAGCCCGCCATGCCGGTCGCCCCGCCGCGCATCGGCGAGGAGACGGTCGAGCTGCACGGCGAGCGGGTCCCGTACCGGCTGTCGTTGATTCCGTTCAACTCGCCGTGGACGCTTGCCGGCGTCCCGGTCGCGAGCGTGCCTTGCGGTTTCGTCGCTGGGATGCCGATGGGTCTCGCGATCGTCGGGCGGCCGTCCGGAGAGGCGACGGTCCTGCGGGCCGCGGCAGCCTTCCAGCGCGCGACCGACTGGCACGACCGGCGCCCCGAGTGGTCGTTCGACGGCGGAGCGAAGCGGCCGACCAGCAGCGCGTGAGCTGCTAGATGATTGATGCCACGGTCTCGCGTGGCTGGTTGCGCGATCTGACGGGCCGCTCCCGAGACGTGCGCTTCGCGTTCCGGCTGCGGCACCGATGCCACCACAGCCCGAACACACCCCAGAGAGGTCAGCTCGCGCCCCAGAGCAGACGATCCCGTGGCATCAACCAGCTAGGGGCGGAGAACTCAGCCGAGCGCGGTACCCACTTGCGATTAGCGGCCGCACATCGTATACAGGACACACTCCTCGACGGAAAGGGTTGGCCTCATGTCCGTTCTCATCAAGGGTGGCCGGATCGTGGGCGCCGCCGACGACTACGTCGGCGACGTCTTCATCGACAACGGCACCGTCTCGCTGATCGGCGAGTCGCTCGACGTCTCGGCCGACAAGGTCATCGACGCAGCGGGGAAGTACGTCATCCCCGGGGCGATCGACCCGCACACCCACATCGAGATGTTCTTCGGCGGGACGGTCACCTGCGACGACTTCACGTCGGGCACGGTTGCGGCCGCGTTCGGGGGCACGACCACCCTGATCGACTTCTGCATGCAGGCGCCCGGCACGACGTTCGCGCAGGCGCTCGAGAACTACTTCGAGAAGCTCGACCGGTGTAAGCCCGTGATCGACGTCGGCTTCCACATCGGCGTCACCGACCTGCACACGGGCGGCACGCTCGAGGATCTCGCCAAGCTGCCGGCCCAGGGGGTCACCTCGTACAAGCTCTTCATGGCCTACAAGGGCGCCGTGATGGTCGACGACGAGACGCTCTTCAAGACCATGGAGACCGCCGCGCAAACGGGCGCGCTCGTGATGGTGCACGCGGAGAACGGCGACGCGATCGACCTGATCGTCAAGCGCGCCGTGGCAGAGGGCAAGAAGGAGCCGATCTGGCACACCCGCACCCGGCCGATGGAGACAGAGGCGGAGGCGACCAACCGCGCCATCCAGCTCGCACGGGTCGCCGGCTGCTCGCTCTACGTCGTTCACGTCTCGTGCCAGCCCGCGCTCGAGCCGATCGCCCTCGCACGCGAGAAGGGCTGGGACGTCTGGGGCGAGACCTGCCCGCAGTACCTGATCATCGACGACCGCGCGCTCGACCAGGCGGGCGTCGAGGGTGCGAAGTAAATCTACACGCCGCCGCCGCGCCCGAAGGAGCAGCAGGAGCACCTCTGGAAGGCGCTCGGGTCTGATGTCCTCTCCGTTGTTTCCACCGACCACTGCCCGTTCAACTGGCCGGAGCAGAAGGGGATCAACGGCGAGGAGTTCCAGGTGATCCCGAACGGCGGTCCCGGTATCGAGAATCGCCTGCACATGCTCTACCACTTCGGTGTGAGTGCGGGCCGCATCTCGATGAACCGCTTCGTCGAGCTG
>JANMWV010000120.1:0-1874 GCA_031394165.1 Actinomycetes bacterium | reverse complement strand
GCGGCGACCGCCGACGGCTTCTCGTGCCAGAAGCCGATGAGCAGGTACGACGACAGGCCGACGAGCCCCCAGCCGGCGAGGAGCACCAGCAGGTTGCCGCCCTGGACGAGCAGCAGCATCGAGAACACGAAGAACGACATGTAGGCGAAGTAGCGCCGCTCTTCGTCGTCGCCGTCCATGTAGCCGATCGAGTAGAGGACGATCAGGCCGCCGACCCCGGTGACGATCAGCATCATCATCGTGCTGAGCGGGTCGACGAGCACCGAGAGGCCGACCTTGAAGCCGCCGCTCTCGAGCCACGTCCACGCCGTCGAGACCACGCCGTGTTCGGAGCCGTGCGAGCGCAGGCCGAGGAACGACCAGACCGCGCCGCCGAAGGCGATGAACACACTGCTCGTCGAGACCCACGCTGCGGTACGACGCGAGATCCGCGTCCCCGCGAGCGTGATCAGCACCGCGCCCGCAAGCGGCGCGAACAGGCAGAGCCATGCTCCGGCGATCATCCGCGCAGCTCCGAGAGCTGGTCGACGTCGAGTGCGAGTCGCCGCCGGTGCAGCGCGACGACGAGGCCGAGCCCGACGCACACCTCGGACGCCGCAACCGCCATCACGGCGAGCGCGAAGATCTGTCCGGCGCCGTTGCCCGCGGCGCGCGCGAACGCGATCAGCGCCAGGTTCGCGCCGTTCAACATGATCTCGAGCGACAGCAGCACGATCAGCGGGTTGCGCCGCACGAGCACACCGAGTGCGCCGATGCCGAAGAGGAACGCCGCGAGGCCGACGTACCAGACGATCGCCGGTCCCTGCATTACGCGGCGTCCTCGACGGGATCGCGGTGGCGCTTCGTGTGCTCTCCGAGGATGACGCCGCCGACGGCCGCGACGAGCAGCACGATCGACGTGATCTCGAACGCGAGCAGGTGGTCGGTCAGGAACAGGCGCCCGATCCAGCCCGGCGAGCCGAACGTCGCGTTGACGTGCTCGCTGTGCTTCAGCCGCCCGCCGGCCTTGAGGCCGAGCACGACGATGATCTCCACGAAGATCGCGCCCGCGGCGAGCACGGCGCCGACCGTCTGCCAGCTCGGCCCGCCCTTCCACGGCGTCTCCTGCTGCGGGCCGACGTACGCGATCACGAACAGGAACATCACCATCACCGCGCCCGCATAGACGAGCACCTGCGCCGCCGCGACGAACTCCGCCGAGAGCAGCAGGTAGAGCACCGCGAGTGAGCCGAGGTTTCCGATCAGCGCGAGCGCCGAGTAGAAGGGGTTCCCGAACGAGACGACGGCGACGCCGGATGCGAGACACGCGAAGCCGGCGACGATCCAGACGGCCCAGACGACCACGTTGCCGGCGCTGAAGGCGAGGATCAAAGGTCGGCCCTTCTAATCACGAGTTCGTCTTGTAGAAGGGGATCGGCGTGTCGTACAGCACCGGGTCGGCGACCGGCACCTTCTTCACCGGCTCGGCGAGCAACATGTCCTTCGTGTAGATCTGGTCGTCGCGGTTGTACTCCGACAGCTCGAACTCGTTGCCGAGCGTGATCGCGTCGAACGGACACGCGAGCTCGCAGTAGCCGCAGAAGATGCAGCGGCTCATGTTGATCTCGTAGATGCGCGCGTAGCGCTCGCCCGCGGAGACGCGATTGTCCGGCGTGTTCTCCGCCGCCACGACGCGAATACAGTCGGCGGGGCACGCGGCGGCGCACAATGAACAGCCGACGCACTTCTCGAGTCCGTTCGCGTGCGTCCACAGGCGGTGCCGGCCACGGAAGCGCGGATAGATCGGGCGCTTGTACTCCGGGTACTGCTGCGTGATCGGCTTCTTGAAGATCTGCTTGAACGTGACGCCGAAGCCTTTGAGCGTGCTCGCGGGT
>JANMWV010000097.1:0-2497 GCA_031394165.1 Actinomycetes bacterium | reverse complement strand
TCGATGTCGGCGAGGGCTGGGATCGCACGCTGATGCAGTCGCTCGCCTCGCACGACCGCGTGCGCGTCGTCGACCTGAAGGCGTACTACCGCGGCACGAGCGTCGATCTCGTGCCCGATCCCGAGCAGTACCGCGCCGTCGGGGAATGCCTCCCCGACGCGATCGTCGCGGACGCGTGGCTCGAGGACGGCTGCCGCGAGGCGCTCGCCGGCGCGGAGCACAGGCTGAGCTTCGACGCACCGGTGCACTCGCTCGGCGACCTCGACGGTCTGCCGCTCGAGCCGAGGTGGCTGAACGTGAAGCCGTCGCGCTTCGGCACGGTGCGCGGGCTGCTCGAGTGCATCGACGCGTGCGAGCAGCGGGGCATTGCGATGTACGGCGGCGGGCAGTTCGAGCTCGGTCCCGGCCGCCGGCAGATCCAACGCCTTGCGAGCATCTTCTACGCCGACGGACCGAACGACGTCGCGCCGTCGGAGTACAACGAGTCGGACGCCCGTCCGGGCCTCCCGCAGAGCCCGCTGCCGCCGCCGGAGGGCCCAGGGTTTTGAGCGCTTTGCTTCGCTCGCTTCACGGGGGAAACCATGTTTCCCCCGTGGGCCCCCTTCTTCGCGGCTGCCGCTGAGGCGTTTCATTGCTGCGCGGAGCAAGCTCCGCTCCGCGACGCGTACCCCGGCCGCCGCGGGCTAGTGCTCGAACGGGAGCTCGACGAAGTGCGACGTCTCGGGCTCGATCCAGTACACGGTTCCGCTGCGCATCGGGAACGGCGCGCCGATGTAGTGCTGCGAGATGCGGTCGATCACCTGGAGCGCGTCGTCGCCTTCCAGCGTCTCGGTGACGCGTCCCCGCACCTGCGCGTTGCGATACGGGTTGTCGCCGTCGCAGAGCGACAACGCGACGCGCGGATCGTGCGCGAGGTTGCGCGCCTTGCGACTCGTCGACTGCGTGAAGAACGCGATACGTCCGTCTTCGAGGATCGCCCATACCGGAATCGAGTGCGGCGAGCCGTCCGGCAGCACCGTCGCGAGGTGCACGAAGTTGCGCCCGTCGGTGAAGAGCGCGGCGATGCGCGGGTCTAGCGAAATGCGCTTTCTCCTGTCAACGCGTTCCCGACGACGAGCGTGTGCACCTCGTGCGTGCCCTCGTACGTCAGCACCGACTCGAGGTTGTTCATGTGGCGGATCACCGGGTACTCGAGCGTGATGCCGTTACCGCCGAGGATCGTGCGTGCGGTGCGGCACACCTCGAGCGCGCCGCGCACGTTGCCCATCTTGCCCATGCTCACGTGCTCGGGCCGCAGCGTCCCGTTGTCCTTCATGCGCCCGATGTGCAGCGCCACGAGTGTCGCGCGGTTGATCTCCAGCGCCATCTCGGCGAGCTTCTGCTGCGTGAGCTGGTACGCGGCGATCGGCTTGCCGAACACCATGCGCTCCTTCGCGTAGTCGAGCGCCGCCTCGAACGACGCGCGCGCGGCGCCGACGGCGCCCCACACGATGCCGTAGCGCGCCTCGTTCAAGCACGAGAGCGGACCGCGCAGCGAGTCGATCTCCGGGAAGCGGTTCTCCTCGGGCACGCGCACGTCGGTGAGCACGAGCTCGGACGTGATCGACGCGCGCAATGACAGCTTGTGCTTCATCTCGGGCGCCTCGAACCCCGGCGTGCCCTTCTCGACGAGGAAGCCGTTGATCTTTCCCTCGTCGGTGCGCGCCCACACGACGGAGACGTCGGCGACCGTGCCGTTCGTGATCCACATCTTCGAGCCGTTGAGGATCCAGTCGGACCCATCGCGCTTCGCGTGCGTGCGCATCGAGCCGGGGTCGGAGCCTGCGTCGGGCTCGGTCAGGCCGAAGCAGCCGATCGCCTCGCCCTCGTGCATCGGCAGCAGCCAGCGCTGTTTCTGCTCCTCCGAGCCCCAGCGCCAGATCGCGAACATCGCGAGCGAGCCCTGCACCGACACGAGGCTGCGGACGCCCGAGTCGCCCGCTTCGAGCTCCATGCACGCGAGCCCGTACGCGACGGCGCTTGCACCGGGGAGGCCGTACCCCTCGAGGTGCATGCCGAAGAGGCCGAGCCGGCCGATCTCCGGCACGAGCTCAGCGGGCAGGATCCCCTGCTCGAACCACTCGCCGACATGGGGGACGATCCGGTCGCGCACGAACTGGCGCACCGTGTCGCGGATTGCCCGCTCCTCGTCGTCGAGCAGCGCGTCGACCGCGAGGAAGTCGCGCGGGTCGAGCGTCGTCTGCTTCGAGGTGATCGCCACGGCCCCAATCGTACTAGCCGCTCGCGGGAGCCAGATGCCCGAGTGCGAGCAGGAGCCACGGCGCCGCGTACTGCTGCCAGAGCTTCTGGTCGTGGCCGCCGGCGTAGATGCGGAAGACGTGCGGGATCCCGGCCCGCGAGAGCTCCTGGTTCAGCTGCTGGTTCTCCGCGGCGAAGCGCGTGTCGTCGCGCCCGACGTAGAACGCGATGAACGTCCCCAGCGCCTTCAGGCGGCTCC
>JANMWV010000569.1:0-4588 GCA_031394165.1 Actinomycetes bacterium | reverse complement strand
GCTCGCCCTGCGGCTCAGACCTACCTCTCCGTTGAAGGGATAGTTCCCGTCAACCTTCCGTACCTGACCGCACGAGGTTCGCCGCCAACTGCGGATGCGTGGACGCGCCGGCGGACGGAGACTCAGGGCGATGCCGCGGTGACGCCTGGCGTGGCCGAGCTCCGCCGTCCGCGGCAGGGAGCGGCCGAGACGCGCGGGACGACGGAGCAGGTCGTGGCCACGCCGCGGCAGCCGGTCGAGCTGGACACGGTCGCCTCCCGGTGGCAGCAGGCACTCGATGCGGCCGAGTCCGCGCTGAGCGCTCCCCGCGGGCTCGCGCCCGGCGCAGACCTTGGCCGCCGGGCGCGCAGCCTGGTGCAGGAACGGCAGCAGACGGCGCAGCTGCTCGCGCGCCTGGCCGAGGTCGCGGGTGTTCGGCCGGCGCCCTGGTTGTCGCCGGTGCCGGTGCACACGCAGATGCTCGGGCTGCCCGCCGCCGTCAGAGCGTGTCTCTTCGACCTCGACGGCGTCCTGACGGACAGCGCTGTGCTGCATGCCTGGGCTTGGGCCGAGGTATTCGACGAGTTCCTGCTGCGTCTCAGCGAGCAGACCGGCTGGCAGTTCATCCCCTTCGACCGCGACGGCGACTACCGCTCCTACATCGACGGACGGCCGAGGCTCGAGGGAGTCCACGCCTTCCTCGCGAGCCGCGGCATTCACATGCCCGAAGGACGGACCGGCGACCCGGCCGAGGCCGACACGGCCTACGGCCTCGCAAGGCACAAGAGCGACGCGCTGACGCGCGGCCTGCGCCAGCGCGGCGTGACCGCCCTGGCCGGAGCGCGCCGCTACCTCGAGGCCACCGGCCATGCCGGGCTCGGGCGCGCCGTCGTCTCGGCCAGCGCCAGCACGCTGCCGATGCTCGAGCTGGCCCGGCTGGCGACGCTGGTCGAGGTTCGCGTCGACGCCGACGTCCTGCGCGTCGAAGGCCTGCGCTCGCGGCCGGCCCCGGATCTGCTGCTCGCCGCCTGCCGGCACCTCGGCGTCCGCCCCGAGGAGGCCGTCACCTTCACCCACAGCCCGGCGGGCGTCGTCGCCGGGCACGCGGCCGGCCTCGCCGTCGTCGGCGTCGGCGACGGAGCGCACGGAGAGCTCCTGCGGGGCTTCGGCGCCGACCGTGTCGTCACGTCGTTGACCGCACTGCTCGACCGCCGGCTCGCCGACGGCGCCGCTGTTCGCTACGAGAAGGTGACGATCGGTCCCGCGTAGGCTCGCGCGCCGGCCACGCACGGAGCACGATCGACCGGTGCGAGCGTTGCGCACACGCGCTCGAAGCGTCCGTTCGTGACGAGGTTCAGCGTCAGCGCGAACCAGCGCGCGCACCCGCTCCGTGCGCCGGCCGGAAAACGCGCGCACTCGCCGATCAGCCGCCGCTGCGCCGCAGGCTTGCCCTCCGTCGACTGCACCGTGACCCCGTGCAGGCACGGCACGGCGTCGCGCGCGGGGAGGCTCGCGCACAGGCGTGTCTGTTGAAACGTCTCGTCTGCGACTGCGAGCGACGCGCCGCCGACGCAGCCGCTCCGCTGCCCGCCCGCGAGGCCTCGGCAGACACGCTCGACGTCCCCGGCGGTCGAGATCAACGGCGCCGGCACGAGCTCGATGAAGTAGCGGTACCAGCAGCCGACCGCGAAGCGCGGGTACGTCGTGCACAACGCCCGCGCGGAACGAGTCGCGTGGACAGGAGACGTCGTCGCGTCGGCGCCACGCAGCGCGATCCAGTAATCGTGGAAGGCGCCCTGCGCACAGTCGGGCGCGAAGCGCGGGCCGAGCTGCCCGCACGCGCCGACGGCGAGGAACAGCGACTCGTGGTAGCCACGCATCAATGCGTGCCCGAGACTGTGCACGCACGTGTAGCGCCGGTACTGCGTCGGCAGTCGCACGCACACCGGCAAGGCGCTCTTCCCGCCCGTCGCGATGATCTGCGGGCCGAGGTACATGACGAGGCCCATACCGAAGCCCGCGGAGCAGCCCGGGTCGTTCGAACGCGGCTCGACGTTCTGCAGCTGCTCGATCGTCAGCTGGTGCGCGGCCGCCCACTCCCGGCCGACCGTGTGCATCAGCAGGTGGCAGCGTCCGTAGAGCGCCGTCCCGGCTGCACGGGCGAGGCGGTTGATGCGGGGCAGCTCGGTCGCCGGGTTGCCGGAGCGCTCGATGTCCTGCCGCAGCAGACGGACGTAGCAAGCGTCCTTCGCCTCGTCGAGGTGGATCTGCTCGCACTGCCACAGGAACGGACGCTGCGGCGACGCGCTCCCCCTACTCCACCCCGCACACGTGAGAACGAGCAGGAGGAGCGCGATTCCGGCGGCGGTCCTCACGCTCCGAGACTAGCGTGGGCGACCGCTGTCTCCCAGCGGGGTCGCCTTCGCCTCGCTCAGCGTGTCACTTCGGCGGCCGCGCCGACCGTGCGCACGAAGCGCGGCACGACGTCGAGCACGCTTTCTCGCGCGCACCAGTCGATGTCGGCTTCCAGCCCGTGGCGGCGCAGGTTGCCCGCGCTCCAGCTCGCGCCGAGACCCTCGTACGCAGACGCATAGCTGTGTGCAAGACGGATGCCCACCGTTGCGGAGTCCGCCGGCGTGCCGCCGAGCGCCTCTGCGATGCGGCCTGCGCAGTACGCGTCGTCGATGGTGAGCTGCCCGAGCACGCCGGCACACAGCACGGCGACGTCCTCCCCGTTCTCGCCCGCCGCCGCGACGACGGCGCTGAGATTGAGCAGCGAGCCGACGTACACGCGCTCGAACCGCGCCGCGGCGTCGACGAGCAACCGCGTGCCGTTCGTCGTCGACAGGATCAGCGTGTCGACCGCGGGCTCGCCCGCGACCTCGCTCGGCGAGTTGCCGAAGTCGAAGCCCTCGATGTGCTCCAGGCGCCGCTCGCCCGCGAGCTTGGCCGGGCCCTCGGTGATCGCGAGCTGCCGTGCCTCGTCGATCTCGGCGCAGCAGAGCACCCGGCGGTAGCCGGAGGCGAGCGCCTGTGTGATCGTCGAGGTGGCCCGCAGGACGTCGACGACGATGCCGACGGGCGCGGGCGTCTGCTCGCCGGGAGTGAAAGCAATGTGGACGCGCACCCGGGTAGGCTAGTCGCGATGCCGACCGCGGACACGCAGATGCCGACCTGTTACCGGCATCCGGATCGCGAGACGGGCCTCTCCTGCTCGGAGTGCGGCCGTCCGATCTGCACCGAGTGCATGACAGCGGCGCCCGTGGGCCTGCGCTGCCCCGATCACTCCGGCAAGGCGAGTCGCGCCCCGCGCGTCGCGGGCCGCCAGATCGTGCTCCCGCAGACGCACATCACCGGCACCGAAGCGCTCGTGACCAAGGCTCTGATCGCGATCAACGTCGCGATCTACCTGCTCACGGCGGTCCAGGGGAACGGGCTCGGCTCGCCCGGCGGCTCGCTGTGGAACAACTGGATCCTCTGGGGCCCGCTCGTCCACCACGGCGACTGGTGGCGGCTCGTCACTGCGATGTTCCTGCACGCGAGCATCGTGCACATCGCCTTCAACATGCTCGCGCTGTGGTGGATCGGCGCGCCCGTCGAGCAGTACCTCGGCCGCGCGCGCTTCGTCGGCCTCTACCTCGTCGCGGGCCTTGCCGGCTCCGCGGGCGCGCTCGTCGCGTCGCCCACGATTCCGGTCGTCGGCGCATCGGGTGCGATCTTCGGGATCCTCGGCGCGATGCTGATCCTCGAGTGGCAGGCGACCGGCCGCCTGGGTGGCAATGCGATGACGCTGATCGTGATCAACCTCGTGATCGGGTTCGCCTACAACGGCGCCGGCGGCAACATCTCGATCGGCGGTCACGTCGGCGGGCTGATCGGCGGCATCCTCGCGACGCTCGCGTTCGCTCGCTGGGGCAAGGGTCACGCCGCGTATGGCCGGCTCGGCCTCGCGGGCCTCGCAGGGCTCGTCTTCGTCGCGGTCGCGAGCGTCGCGATCGCGTACTGGAAGGTTCGCGGGCTCGCGTAACGAACTTTGACGGGTGCTGCACCACCTCGTCCACCTGGGCATCTCGCCCGCCGAGAAGGCGATACGCACTGCCGCGGTCTACGGCGCGCTGCTCGTGCTCCTGCATCTCTCGGGCAAGCGCGGGCTCGCGCAGCTGAACTCGTTCGACTTCGTCGTGCTGCTACTGCTCTCGAACGTCGTGCAGAACGCGGTCATCGGCCCGGACACCTCGCTCACCGGCGGCCTGCTCGGCGCAACGATCCTGATCGCCGTCAACCAATTGATCGTGCGCCTGGCGTTCATGAATCCGCGCTTCGGCAAGGTTTTGCAGGGCGGCGCTTCGATCCTGGCGGTGAACGGCAAGGTCGACGGGCGGAAGCTCCGCAAGCTCGCGGTCACGCGCGAAGAGCTCGTGGCGGGACTGCGCCGGCAGGGGCTCGAGCTCGAGGACACCGAGCAGGTCACGCTCGAGCCCGAGGGGACGTTCAACGCGACGCCGAAGCCGAAGCCCTCGCTCGCCGACGTGATGCGCAAGCTGGACGAGATCGAAGCGGCGCTCGCTAGCCGTTGAGGTAGCGCCGCGCGCCGGCATAGCCGCGGTCG
>JANMWV010000054.1:0-1722 GCA_031394165.1 Actinomycetes bacterium | reverse complement strand
CCGGCACCGGCAAGACGTCGATCGGCGAGTCCGTCGCGCGCGCGCTCAACCGCGAGTTCGTGCGGATGTCGCTTGGCGGTATTCGCGACGAGGCCGAGATCCGCGGCCACCGGCGCACGTACATCGGCTCGCTGCCGGGGCGGCTCGTCCGCGCCCTGCGCGACGCCGGGACGATGAACCCGGTGATCCTCCTCGACGAGGTGGACAAGGTCGGCGCCGACTGGCGCGGCGATCCGTCCGCGGCGTTGCTCGAGGTGCTCGACCCGGCGCAGAATCACTCGTTCCGCGACCACTACCTCGACGTCGAGCTCGACCTCTCCGAGGTCTTCTTCATCGCGACCGGCAACGTCGCCGACACGATCCCGGGGCCGCTGCTCGACCGGATGGAGGTCATCCGCTTCGACGGCTACTCGGTCGACGAGAAGACCGCGATCGCGCGCGGCTACCTCTGGCCGCGGCAGGTCGAGCGGAACGGGCTGAAGGAGGACGAGGTCGCGATCGGAGACGACGTGATCCAGACGGTCGTCTCGGAGTACACGCGCGAGGCGGGCGTCCGCCAGCTCGAGCGCGAGCTCGGGACGATCCTCCGCAAGACGGCGACGCGGATCGCGTCGAACAAGGTCGAGGCGCCGGTCACCGTCGACGTCGACGTCGTGCGTGATGCGCTCGGCCGGCAGAAGGTGTTCCAGGAGGTTGCAGAGCGCACCGCCGTCCCGGGAGTCGCGACGGGTCTCGCGGTGACGGGCACCGGCGGCGACGTCCTCTTCGTCGAGGCTACGTCGATGGACGGCGGCAACGACCTCGTCCTTACGGGCCAGCTCGGGGACGTGATGAAGGAGTCGGCGCGCATCGCGCTGTCGTACGTCCACTCGCACGCGGGCGAGCTCGGCGTCTCGGACGAGGCGTTCAAGGATCGCTCGTTCCACCTGCACGTGCCGGCCGGTGCGATCCCGAAGGACGGCCCGAGCGCCGGCATCACGATGGCGACCGCGCTCGCGTCGCTCCTCTCCGACCGGCCGGTGAAGCATACGGTCGGGATGACCGGGGAGGTGACGCTGCAGGGCCGCGTGTTGCCGATCGGCGGACTGAAGCAGAAGGTGCTCGCAGCGCACGCAGCCGGGCTGACCGACGTGATCATCCCCGAGCGGAACCGCGCCGACCTCGACGACGTCCCGGCGGACGTGCGCGAGGCGATGACGTTCCATCCGGTCATGACGATCGGCGAAGTGCTCGACCTCGCGCTCGAGCCGACGCAGTCGCATCTTCGTGCGGTGTAACCACTGTCAGCCGCTGCCCGAGGAGCTCGCCCGCGCGGTCGATCTCCTCGGGCGACGCTGGACGCTCGCGATCGTGTGGGCTTCGGCGGAGGCGGGCGCCGTCCGCTTCAACGAGTTCAAGCAGACGCTCGAAGGAATCCCGCCGCGCACGCTCGCAGCGCGCCTCGTCGAGCTCGAGGACGCGGGCGTGCTCGTACGGCACGTCTACGACACACGTCCCCCGCGCGTCGAGTACCAGCTGACGGAAGCGGGGCTGAGGCTCCGCTACGTAGTCGAAGCGCTCAACGTCTGGGCCGCAAGTGCGTAGCTGAGCGGTCATCCTGTTCCAGTGATTTCCGACGATCCTCTCGAGCGCTGGCGCGCTCAGGGTGCAAACGTGAAAACGGTCTGGCCCGACCGTCCGCCGGCCGGGACGGACTGGCGCTCAGTCGAAGGCTATGGCTGG
>JANMWV010000051.1:0-4394 GCA_031394165.1 Actinomycetes bacterium | reverse complement strand
TACGTCGTCACCGAGAGCGGCTTCGGCTCCGACATGGGCATGGAAAAGTTCTTCCATATCGTCTGCCGCGCCGGGAAGCTCCGGCCCGACGCCGTCGTGCTCGTGGCGACCGTGAAGGCGCTCAAGCACCACGCCGGCGATCCCGACGGCGGCGTCGAGGCGATCGAGGCGGGCGCCGCGAACCTCGCACGCCACATCGGCATCGTGCGCGAGTTCGGGATCAACCCCGTCGTCGCGGTGAATCGGTTCCCGGGCGACACCGACGAGGACATCGACCGCGTTCGCGCGCTCGCGCTCGAGGCCGGCGCGTACGCGGCCGAGGTCAACGACGGCTTCGTCGAGGGCGGCGCCGGCGCGTCCGCTCTCGCGGAGGCGGTCGTCGCGGCGGCCGACGAGCCGTCGACGTTCGACTTCCTCTATCCCCTCGACGCGCCGATCGACCAGAAGATCGAGGCGATCGCGAAGCGGGTCTACGGCGCCGACGGGATCTACCTCCTGAAGACCGCCAAGGACAAGATCGCGCAGTTCACCGCGGCCGGGCTCGACCGGTTGCCGATCTGCATGGCGAAGACGCACCTCTCCCTCTCCCACGACGTGGCGCTGACCAACGCGCCGACCGGGTTCACCGTCACCGTCAGGGATCTCAGGGCCTATACCGGCGCAGGCTGGATCGTCGCGCTCTGCGGCGACATGCAGACCATGCCCGGCTACGGCTCCAGCCCGGCCGCCTTCAACGTCGACATCGACGAGGACGGCCGCACGGTGGGGCTTTTCTGAGTTTGGCGGTAGGTGGTCCGCGGGGTACGGTTAGGCGGTGACAGCGGTGGCCGACAGCCCAGCCGCCCTCGGGCACGAGATCGACCGCACCGGCGACCCGCTGATCCGCGTCGAGGGCGTCTGGAAGATCTTCGGACGCCACGCCGACCGCGTGATCGGGACGCCGGACGCAGACCTGCCGCGCGCCGAGCTGCGAGAGAAGCACGGCTGCGTCGCCGCCGTCCGGAACGTCTCGTTCGAGGTGTGGCCGCGCGAGGTGTTTGTTGTGATGGGCCTCTCGGGCTCCGGCAAGTCGACGCTCGTGCGCACGCTGATCCGGCTGATCGAGCCGACCGCCGGCCACATCGAGATCGCCGGCAAGGACGTCACGGCGGCGAGCAAGGCCGAGCTGCGCGAGCTGCGACGGCACACGTCGTCGATGGTCTTCCAGCACTTCGGCCTGCTCGCGCACCGGCGGGTCGTGGACAACGTCGCGTTCGGGCTCGAGATCCAGGGGATGCCGAAGGCGCAGCGGCTCGAGCGCGCCGAGGAGGTCCTGCGGCTCGTCGGTCTCGAGGACTCCGGCAACCAGTTCCCCGACCAGCTCTCCGGCGGCATGCAGCAGCGCGTCGGGCTCGCGCGCGCGTTCGCGGTCGAGCCGAAGGTGATGCTCTACGACGAGCCGTTCAGCGCGCTCGACCCGCTGATCCGCCGGGACATGCAGGACGAGGTGTGCCGCCTCCAGGTCGAGACGGGCAAGACGATGGTGTTCATCACGCACGACCTGCCCGAGGCGCTGAGGCTCGGCGACCGGATCGCGATCATGCGCGACGGCGCGATCGTGCAGCTCGGCACGCCGGAAGAGCTCGTGGGCTCCCCCGCCGACGAGTACGTCGAGAACTTCGTGCGCGACATTCCGCGCAGCCACGTGCTGACGCTGCGCTGGATCATGCGCGCGCCGCTACCCGGCGAGACCGACGGCCCGAGGCTCGACGTACGCACGACCGTGCGCAGCGCGATTCCCGTGATCGTGAACAGCGAGCGTCCCGTGTGCGCCGTCGACGGTGACAAGGTTGTCGGCGTCGTCGACCGCGAGGCCGTGCTGGCCGCGATCGCGGGCGAGAATTAGTGGTAATGGCCGTCGCGCAGGCAGCCGGCCCGCTTGCGACATCTGCGCCGCGCCCCTGGTGGCGCAGCCAGGCCGGCGCCGCGATCGGCGTCGCGCTCGGGATCGTGCTCGCCTACTTCGGCTGGAAGAGTCAAGTGCCCTGGCCTGCGGCGCTCACGTGGAACGTGCTCGCGCACCATCTCGACGACTTCCAGGCGTGGCTCAGCAACCATCGCAACCTGCCGCACCCGAGCCTCTTCTTCCGGGCGTTCAACGGGCTCGCGAGCTTCCTCGACAGCGTCGTCGGCTGGCTCACCTCGTTCTTCTTCAAGCTCACCTGGGTCGGCACGGCGGTTCTCGGCACGCTCGTCGTGCTGCGCTACGGCGGACGTCGCGCCGCGCTCGGCGTGCTTGCCGCGTTCTGCGCCTTCGCCGCAATGGGCCTCTGGGAGCCGAGCGTGCGGACCTTCGCGCTCACGCTCGCCTCGGTCGGGCTCTCCCTCGTGATCGGGCTGCCGCTCGGCGTGCTGGCCGGCCGCTCCGACGGGTTCCAGCGGTTCATCACGCCGGTGCTCGACGCGATGCAGATCATCCCGGCGTTCGCGTACCTGATGCCGATCGTGCTGCTCTTCTCCGTCGGCCCGGGCGCGGCGGTCGCGACGACGCTGATCTACGCGATCCCGCCGGCGATACGCATCACGGCGCTCGGCATCCGCGGCGTGCCGACGAACACGGTCGAGGCGGCGGAGGCGCTCGGCGCGACGCGCCTACAGACGCTCCTGAAGGTGCAGCTGCCGCTGGCGCGGCGCATGCTGCTGCTGTCGGTCAACCAGACGATCCTGTTCGCTCTGTCGATGGTCGTGATCGCCGGGCTCATCGGTGGCCAGGGTCTCGGCGACGTCGTCACGAGCGGCCTCTACTCGAACCCGTCGCTCGCACTCGTCGCGGGCGTGGCGATCGTGATCATGGCGATCGCCCTCGACCGCGCGACCGAGGCGATGGCGAACCGCACCGATCCGACCAAGCGTCATCTCACCGAGGGTAAGCGCAAGCTGCTTCGGCGGTACACGCTCGCGTGCGCCGGCGGCGTCGGGGTCGCCGTGGGCCTCGGCTACGCGTTCGGCGCAGGCAGCGTCTGGTCGCGCGCGACTGCGCAGGTCTGGATGCTGCGGCAGGTGCAGAGCGTGCTCGATTACGTGCAGAACCCGTCGACGTTCATCTTCCACATCACGAGCCCGATCGGGAACTTCCTCGTGCAGTACGGCCTCGGCCCGCTGCGCACGTTCTTCGTCGAGACGCCCTGGCCGGCAATGGTCTTCGGGCTCGCGGCGATCGCCTTCCTCATCTCCGGGCTGCGGCCCGCGGTGATCACGTTCGTCATGCTCACGCTGATCGGGCTGACGAACGAGTGGACGAACGCGATGGACACGCTCTCGCAGGTGCTCGTCGCCACATTCTTCACGCTGGTCGTCGGCATTCCGCTCGGCGTGTGGGCCGCGGAGAGCGCAAGAGCGCGCAAGACGATGCGTCCGGTACTGGACGTGCTCCAGACATTGCCGCAACTCGTCTACATCATCCCGTTCATCTATCTCATGCCCGTGTCGATCGTGCCGGGCGTGCTTGCGTCGGTGCTCTATGCGTCGCCGGTCGTGATCCGGCTCGTCGAGGCCGGCGTGCGCGAGGTGTCGGTGCATCCCGTGGAGGCGGCGGAGTCGTTCGGCGCCACGCGTGCGCAGGTGCTGCTGAAGGTGAAGATCCCGCTGGCGCGCGACGCGATCATGCTTGGCGTCAACCAGGGGATCATCATGGTGCTCGCCGTCGTCGTCATCGCCGGGCTCGTCGGCTCGGGCGCGCTCGGCTACGACGTCGCCCAGGGGCTCCAGCAAAGCCTGTTCGGGCAGGGCGTCCTCGCGTCGGTCGCGATCCTCGCGCTCGGCATCGCGCTCGATCGCGTCACGCAGGGCAGGCGTCACAAGCGCATCGAATTGACCTGAAATTCGTCTCAGGAATCAGACAGGCAAACAGGGAGGCAGGATGAAGGTTCGTATCGGAGGGTTGGCCGTCATTGCGGTCATCGCGGCGTTCGCGCTCAGCGCCGGCAGCGCCGGCGCGAAGCAGGCGGCGTGCGGCACGGTCACGATCAACGAGCAGGCATGGGCAGGTTCCACCGCCAACACCTACGTGGCGAAGAACGTGCTAGAGAAGTCGCTCGGCTGCAAGGTGAACATCACGAAGATCGCGGAGGTTCCCGTCTACCAGGCGATGGCTGACGGCAAGACCGACGCGATCCTCGAGGACTGGGGCCATACGCCGCAGTGGGATCAGTACGTGACGAAGCAGAAGACGGTCGTCCGTGAAGGGTCGAACGGCGTCACGGGCCTCATCGGCTGGTTCATCCCCACGTACCTGATGAAGCAGCATCCCGAGTTCAAGACGTGGAAGGGCCTGAAGGGCAAAGAGTCGCTCTTCAAGAGCCCCGAGTCGGGCTCGCAGGGCATGTTCCTCGGCGGCGACCCGTCGTACCAGCAGA
>JANMWV010000588.1:0-11403 GCA_031394165.1 Actinomycetes bacterium | reverse complement strand
GCACGACACCGGGCCGCTGCGCGCCCGTGTGCCAGAGGATCAGGTTGGGGACGGTCAGGAGCGCGGACCAGAGCGCGGTCGGAACCGCGCCCTCGACGCCGAAGTTGAGCGCCGCGTAGACGACCGGGATGAAGTAGGTCGAGACGGGAAGCAGGGCGAGGTCGGGCAGCACGCCCAGATGCCGGGTCGACTCGAGCGCCATATGCGCGGCGCTGATCCCGAGCACGAGCGCCTGGGTGATCCAGAAGCGGCGGTCGTGCAGCCGGGCCCGGAACTGGCTCAGGAACCGAACGTGACGCCTCGTTGGTCCCGGTTCAGCCGTCATCGCCGACCTGAAGCCAGCCTTGGCGCACGCCCAGCATCACCGCTTCCGTCCGGGACGCCACGCCCATCTTCGTGAAGATGTGGCGCATGTGAGCGTGAACGGTGCGGACGCTCAGCTGCAACTCGTGCGCGATCAGCTTGTTGCTTTCTCCCCGCGCCGCCAGACTCAGGACCTCGCGCTCGCGCTCGCTCAGGGGACTCGAGACCGGCTGCACGCGGCCACCCGCGAGCATGCGCTTGAGAACCTTGTCGGTGATCGCGGGCGAGAGCACCGCCTCGCCCTGCCGGATCCGCTGGACTGCATTACCGAGCTCGGAGGCCTCCGTCGTCTTGAGCAGGTAGCCGGCCGCACCCGCGTCGATCAGCGCGTAGATGTACTGCTCGTCGTCGTAGACGGTGAGGATCAGCACGCCGATCTCCGGCCACTCCGCCTTGATCTTGCGCGTCGCTTCGATCCCGTTGAGGACCGGCATCGCGATGTCGAGCAGCACGACGTCAGGATGGAGGCGGCCCACCAGCTCGTACGCCTCCTGACCGTCGGAGGCCTCGCCGACGACATCGATCCCGCTGCTGTGCTTTTCCAGCCGCTCGCGCACACCCGCCCGAAACAACGGGTGGTCATCGGCGATGACGACCCGCGTCAGCGGCGCAGGCGCGGGATCGTTGTGTTCGGCGTCACTCATTGGGCGCGCAACATAGCCCGGAGCAGCAAGCAGGCACGCCGAGGGGGCCAGCAGGGCTGGCCCCCTCGGCTCCGGGAGTCGCCCCGGTTCGTCAGGCGGTGACCGTGATGTAGCCGGCCATGAAGCCGATCTTCTTGCCCGTGCTCTTCATGTCCCAGTAGCCCTGCCCCTTGTCGCAAGGCAGCGCGCAGACCCAGAGGAACGTCCCGGCCTTCGCGGCGGTAAAGGTGAAGGTCTTCGAGCTCGGGACGCCGTTCTTCTCGTCCTTTGCGCCGGGGATCGTGACGTTCAGGCCGAGCTTCGCAGCTGTGATCGTGTGCGGCCCCTCGTCGTAGTTGTAGACCGTGACCGTGACCTTGGACCCCTGCGGCACTGAGAAGCTCGCGCCGAGCGTGGTGTCGTGGCGGAGGCCGTCGGAGCCCTTGGCACCGAGCGAGTGGCCGACGATGACCATCGTCTGGGTGACGGACGAAGACTTCGTCGACGAGGCGGTCGCAGAGGCGACCGCGAACGCGGCCAGGGCGACCAAGGTGCCGATCACGAGGAGGTAGGTGGTGGGGCGGTTCATTGTGGCGACTCCTTTATCTCGTTTCGCGCCTCCAAATCCGGGATTGGATCTGGATGCCGTGCTGCGAGAGTAGGTCGCCTGGTTCGGCGCCACTTCCGCGCCGGCCCTGACTGGTACTAGGCAAAGGTGCCTACACAAGAATGCTGTGCTGCGCTCGTTTTCGCACGAAGCAGAGCGAGATCAGCCGCTGCGAGCTACTTCCCGCTGCGGTCGATGAGCTCGATCCGGTAGTCGTCGGGATCGCGCACGAAGCAGAGGAGCGAACCGCCCTCGCGCACGCGGTAGGGCTCGCGCTCCGCCTCGATGCCCTGCTCCTTCAGCTTGGCGAGCGTCTCCGCCAGGTCGTCGACGGAGTAGGCGACATGCCCGTAGCCGGTGCCGGGCTCGTACGTGCGACCGTCGTGGTTGAACGTCAGCTCGAGCTCCTCCTCCTGGCCGGGGACGCCGAAGAAGTAGTTCGTCGCCTCCGTCTCGCCGTTGCGGACGATGTCCATGTCGCGGCGGAACTCCAGGCCGAGCGCCTCGTAGAAGGCCCGGCTCTTCGCCGGATCGGTGATCCGGAGCATGGTGTGCAGGTATCTCGTCATGCGCCCATTCTTGCAGCACGGTCCTGCTCGTCGAGGTCCTCACGGAGCAACGCGAAGAGCACCGCGTCCTGCCACTCGCCGTCCTTCAGGTATGCCTTGCGCTTGACGCCCTCGCGCACATAGCCCGTTCGCTCCGCCTGCGCGAGCGCCCGCTCGTTGAAGCCGTAGATCTGCAACTCGATGCGATGCAGGTCGAGGTCGACCAGCAGATACCGCTGGAACAGATGCGCTGCCGCGACGCCGAATCCGCGGCCGCGGTGCGCCGGATGGATCGCGAACCGTCCGGCCTCCGCGATCCGGCTGCGCTCGTTGACGAGCCGGAAACCGATCGAGCCGACACGCTCGCCGTCGGCCTCGATCACGAAGCGCCCGAACGCGTGCGGCTCGTGCTCCGAGCGTGCGATCTCCTCGAGCAGCTCCTCACGCGTGAGCCCGGTCGGCAGCCCGAGATACGGCCGCGTCTCGTCGTCGAGCGTCAACTCGAGCAGGAAGTCGGCGTCGGCGGCGCGCGCCCGCCGGATCTCCACGCCGCTCACGGCGCCTGCACGACCGGCGCACGCCGGGCCGCCCGCCACACGCCCGAACCGAGGGCGACACCGCCGGAGATGAGGACGAGCCCGGCGAGCTTCTGCAGGCTCACCGGCTCGGACAGGAACACCGCCCCGTAGAAGAGCGCGAACGCCGGCAGCGTGTACGCGACGAGCACCGCGCGCGACGAGCCGAAGATGCGGATCATCCGGTAGGACAGGATCTGCGCGACCGCGGTGCCGAAGAGGCCGAGCATCACCGCCGAGCCGACCGACTTCCAGCCGGGCGTGTGCGCCGGCAGCGTCAGCAGCGCGAGCGGCAGCAGCACCACGAACGCGACCGCCATCGAGACGGCCGCGAGCACCGGCCCGCCGGCCGACATGCGCTTGCCGGCGTAGAGGTTCGCGGCGGCGTACGAGATCGACGCGACGACGATCGCGGCGGTGCCCAGCGCGCCCTTCCAGCCGCCGGCCGGATGCACCCCGGCGAGGATCGCAACCCCTGCAAGACCGAGCAAGACGCCCACGAGCCGCAGCCCGGTCGACCGCTCCCCCGGAGCGAACCAGATCGCGAGCAGCGCGACGAACGTCGGCACCGAGGAGTTCGCCACCGCAGCGACGCCGGAGTCGACGTACGTCTCGCCCCACGAGATCAACGTGAACGGCACGGCGGCGTTGAAGATGCCGAGCACGAGCCCCGGCCGCCAGGCGGAGAGCATCGCCCGCCAGCCGTACCGCGACGCAGCGAACGCGAGCAGGATCGGCACCGCGCAGAGCAGCCGCACCTCGACGAGCGCCGCCGGCGAAAGATCGCGGACACCGACCTTGATGAAGAGATACGACGAGCCCCAGATCGCCCCCAGCACGAGGAGCAGGAAGGCGTACCGGCGGCTCACGCCTCCGAGGCTAGCGTCCGGCGCCGAGGGCGCAGACGTCCGGTGCCGAGCGCAACTCCGCCGAGGATGAGCGCGAGGCCGCCGATGGCCGCGGCGCCGAAATGCTCGCCGAGGAAGATCGCGCCGTAGAGAAGTGCGATCGGGGGCACGAGGTACGTCACGAGCGAGGCGTACGCAGCGCCCGCGCCGGCGATGATCGAGTAGTACAGCAGGAAGGCAAGCGCCGTAAGCGGGACGGCGAGGGCGAGCACGGCACCGATCGTCTTCCACTGCGGCAGGTGCTGGGGCGCCTCGGCGACCCCGAGCGGGAGCATGGCGAGCGCGGCGACGGCGGTCGTCGCGAATGCGACCACCGGCGGCTGCACGGAGGCGAGGTGGCGCGCTGCGAGGAGCTGGCCGACCGCATAACAGAGCGCCATGCCGACGACCGCGAGCGCGCCGAGCACCTTTCCGTGCGGCTGCGCGCCCACGAGCAGCGCGACCCCGACGAAGCCGATCCCCACTCCGGCGAGACGAAGACCGGTGACGCGGACGTCCCGGAAGAAACCGAACGCGATCACCGCGTTGAAGATCGGCACCGCGCCCTGGATGATCGACGCGAGGCCCGAGTCGATCCGGGTCTCGCCCCAGGAGAGAAGCCAGAACGGCAGGGCGATGTTGACGAGCCCGACGAGGACGAGCCAGCCGAGGTTCTCGCGGATCGCCACAGCGGTCGCCCGGACACCCACGATGAAGGCGACGACGACCGCGAGCGTCAGCGCGCCGATGCCGATCCGGCCGAGGACGAGCGTCGCCGGCGCGAGCTCCCGGACGGCGATCTTGATGAACATGAAGGAAGCGCCCCAGAGGAGCGCCACTGCGGCCAGCATGACCGGGTAACGGCGGCTCATACCTGCCTTGTAACGCACGCGCGGGGCCGTCTGTTTCCGTGGTTACACTGGATTACCTGACGCAGGTCGCCGATCAGCCCCTCCACCGCGCTCTCGGGCTCACCGACTGGGAGGCGGACCGCATCCGGGAGCTTCTGGGCCGCGACCCGAACCATTTCGAGCTGGCGGTCTTCTCGCTGCTCTGGTCGGAGCACTGCGGCTACAAGCACTCCGCTCCGCTGCTGCGGCGGTTGCCGTCGGCCGGCGCGCGCGTGCTCCAGGGCCCGGGCGAGAACGCCGGCGTGCTCGATCTCGGCGAAGGGCTCGCCGTGGCCTTCAAGGTCGAGTCGCACAACCACCCGTCCGCCGTCGAGCCGTTCCAGGGAGCGGCGACCGGCGTCGGCGGGATCCTGCGCGACATCATCGCGATGGGCGCGCGCCCGGTCGCGCTGCTCGACGGGCTCTGGTTCGGCGCACCGGACAACCATTTCGCGCGCGCGGTGGGCGGCATCGGCCACTACGGCAACTGCGTCGGCGTCCCGAACGTCGGCGGCGCGACGGTCTTCCACGAGGCGTACGCGGGCAACTGCCTCGTCAACGCGATGTGCGTCGGCCTCATCGACTCCGGCCGGCTCCAGTCGGCGAAGGCGCAGGGCCCCGGCAACCTCGTCGTGCTGTACGGCGCGACGACCGGGCGCGACGGCATCGGCGGCGCCTCGGTGCTCGCGAGCGCGGAGCTCGGCGAGGACGACGCGGACAAGCGGCCGACGGTGCAGGTCGGCGACCCGTTCACGGGCAAGAAGCTGATCGAGGTCTCCGTCGAGCTCGTGGAGTCGGGGCTCGTCGAGTCGCTGCAGGACTGCGGCGCCGCCGGGCTCGCGTCGTCGCTCTCCGAGATGGCGGGCGACGGCGTCGGCATCGACGTCCACCTCGACCGTGTGCCGTTGCGCGAGGCGGGTATGGAGCCCTGGGAGATCATGATCTCCGAGTCGCAGGAGCGGATGGTCGCGGTCGTCCGGCCGCAGATGCTCGACGCGGTGGCGAAGGTGTGCGCGCGCTGGGAGCTCGCGTGCACGCCGATCGGCGAGGTGACCGACAGCGGCGAGCTGCGCGCGCTGCACGGCGGCGAGGTCGTCGGCTCGATTCCGGCGCGCCTGCTCACCGACGAGTGCCCGCGCTACGAGGTCGAGCAGCGCAAGGCCGACTCGTGGGAGACGCCGCCTGCCGCCGAGCCGTTGAGCGAAGACAACCGCGCCGACAAGACGTGGGTGTTCGAGCAGTACGACCAGCTCGTGAGCTCGCGTACGGTTCGTCGCCCGGGGCTGGACGCCGCCGTGCTCCGTCTCCGGCCTTCGTTGCATGGACTGGCAGTCGCGCTGCAGGGGCCGCGGCCCGGCGAGAGCGATGCGTTCGCCGCCGGGGTGCAGGCGGTGCTCGGCGCCGCGCGCAACGTCGCCTGCACGGGCGGCGAGCCGATCGGCCTCACCGACTGCCTCAACTTCGGCAATCCCGAGAAGCCGGAGATCGCGTACGAGCTCGCGCAGTCGATCGAGGGCATCGCGCAGGCCGCCGAGGCGCTGCGCATCCCCGTCGTATCGGGCAACGTCTCGCTCTACAACGAGACCGACGGCAGGCCGATCCCGCCGACGCCGGTCGTGGGCTGCGTCGGCGTCGTGCCCGACGTACGCCTCGTCCCCGGACGGTGGGAGTCGGGCGACGTCGTGCTGCTGGCGACCGCGCCCGAGTCGAGCCTCGCCGCCGAGGCGGCGCTGATCCGCTTCCTCTGGAAGGCCGCGCCACTGCTGTCGCTCTGTCACGACGTCGGCTACGGCGGCCTCGAGCACACGCTCGAGCAGGCGGCGCGCTGGAGCGGACGCGAGGCGGACGTCGAGCTGCCGCCGGAGCCCCGCAACGGTGCCGCCGTGCTCGCGATCGCGCCCGATCAGCTCGAGTTGCTCGGCGCGCGCGGCTTCGTCCAGATCGGGACGGTGCGCTAGCCGTGTGCGGCGTCTTCGGTGTGTACGCAGCCGACCGCGACGTCGCGCGCGTCACGTACTTCGGCCTCTTCGCGCTGCAGCACCGCGGCCAGGAGTCGGCCGGCATCGCCGTCTCGGAGCAGGGACGGCTCACGGCGCTGCGCGACCTCGGCCTCGTCTCGCAGGTCTTCGACGAGCAGAAGCTGCACGGGCTCCAGGGCCAGGTGGCGATCGGGCACACGCGCTACTCGACGACCGGCTCGTCGCAATGGTCGAACGCGCAGCCGCTCGTGCAGCACGGCAGCAAGCGCACGATCGCGCTCGGCCACAACGGCAACCTCGTCAACGCAACGGTGTTGCGCGACGAGCTGAGCGAGTCGGGCGTGACGTTGCGCGCGACCTCCGACAGCGAGGTGATCGCGGCGCTGATCGCGAACGACGACGCACCGCTGCTCGACGCGGTCGCGAACGCGATGCAGAAGCTCGACGGCGCCTACTCGATCGTCGCGCTCTCGGAAGGCAAGCTCGTCGCGTTCCGCGATCCGTACGGCTTTCGTCCGCTCGTGCTCGGTCGCATCCACGAGGCTGGAAGCGCCGCCTCCGGCGGCGTTGGGGACTGGGTCGTCGCCTCGGAGACGTGCTCACTCGACCTCGTCGGCGCCGAGTTCGTGCGCGAGGTGGAACGCGGCGAGGCGATCATGATCGACGAGGATGGGCTGCGCAGCGTGCAGGCCGTGGAGCCCGCGACCCCCGGTGCGCTCTGCATCTTCGAGTTCTTCTACCTCGCGCGGCCCGACACGATGCTGTCCGGCGTCGAGGTGCACGGCGCACGCGTGCGCATGGGCGCGCGGCTCGCGCAGGAGGCGCCGGCCGAGGCCGACCTCGTGCTGCCCATCCCCGACTCGGGAACGCCCGCGGCGATCGGCTTCTCGCGCGCGTCCGGAATTCCGTTCAGCGAGGGCGTGATCAAGAACCGCTACGTCGGCCGAACGTTCATCCAGCCCGACCAGGAGCTGCGCCGCCAGGGAATCAAGCTGAAGTTCAATCCGCTCGCAGAGGTGGCCGGCAAGCGCGTCGTCGTCGTCGACGACTCGATCGTGCGCGGCAACACGACGAAGCAGATCGTGCAGATGCTCTTCGACGCCGGAGCAGTCGAGGTCCACGTGCGCATCTCGTCGCCGCCCGTCGTCGGCCAGTGCTTCTACGGCATCGATCTCGCCGATCCCGACGAGCTGATCGCGAACAACAAGAGCGTCGACGAGGTGCGGGACTACATCGGCGCGACGTCGCTCGCGTACATCTCACACGACGGCCTCGTCGAGGCGACGAGTCGCCCGGAGTCGGAGCTGTGCCGCGCGTGCCTGACGCGCGAGTATCCGACGCCGGTGCCCGTCGAGCACGCGAAGCTCCGCTACGAGCCCGTCTAGCGGGCATGGAGTGGGAGATCCAGTGGGGCGGCGATCCCGAGGACGTGCTGGTCACGATCTCGGGTGACGCGACCCTGGAAGGACTGAATGCGTGGACGCAGGAAGCGCTCGCCGATTCGCGGTTTCGGCCGGGCCTGCGCGTCCTCATCGATCATCGCAGCGCCAGCCTCGGCGGTCTGACGAGCGACGACATGCGGCGCCGTGCGGACATCCTCGCGGCCGACGCAGAGCGCATCGGGCTTCAGCGCGTCGCGACGGTCGTGACGAAGCCGGTCGACTTCGGCATGCACCGGATGCTCGACCTGCTCAGCGAGGAGCGTCGCTCGTTCACGTGGCGCGTCTTCTATTCCATCGAGGACGCCCGCGAATGGCTCGGCCAATCCGACTAGCGCCCAGCCGGGCCGCTACTGCTCGAGCACGCGGCTGGCCTTTGCGATGCCTCGGCTGAGGATGTAGCCGATCGTGAGCCACGTGAAGAGCGTCGCGAATGTGCTCGCTCCGACGAGATCGCTCGCCGCCCAGATGATCGCGAGCAGGATCACGGCGAACAGGTAGATCGCAAGCTCCGCATTGCCGGGCACGGGCAGGATCGCACCCGTGGTCGCGGCGCGGCCGAGACCCGCGTAGCTCTGGGCGGACGGCGGCGACGGAGCGGTGGGCGGCTCGGGAGGCGTGGTCGACATCTGCGTGCTCCTTACTGCCAAGGCCGCGAGGGCCGGGGCTGTCAGGCCGCGAGGGCCGGGACGTGGACGATCTCCAGCTTCATTCCATCCGGGTCGTAGAAGAACACTGCGTAGTACCCCGGCGAGTAGGTGTAGTCCTGCGGCTCGCTCTCGATCTCCGCTCCGGCGGCGCGCAGCCACTCGGCGCGCTCGTCGACGAGACTGCGGGACGGCGCCTCGAAGGCGAGGTGGTGGAGGCCGACCGTGTAGCGGTCGTGTCGCCCCTCGGATTGCGCCTCGCGGAGCCCGATCTGCGTCTCGTGGCCGAGCAGGTACCAGATCGTCTCGCCGCGCTCGCCCTCGACCTCGCTGATCCCGTGCCAGCCCAAGGGTGCGAGGAGCTCGCGATAAAACGGCAGGCTGCGCTCGATCGAGGAGACGACGAGGTCGACGTGATGGACGGCGCCCGAGCGCATGCGATCCGACCGAACTTCGGCAGCGACCGGGCGAGTCCTCGTACCATCGGCGCCGGTGCAGCTCTTCCACTACCACCTCGTGACCAGCCGGGTCCGCGAGGTCGAGGCGCGCTACATCGGGAAGCTCGGCTTCGACCTGGTCGCTCGGCACGGTCGTATCGGCGATGACCTGACCTCGTACGAGCCGGGCGTCTCGTGGGAGGAGCTCGACGCGCTCGGCTTCAAGCTGCGGCTGTCGGAGCTCGAGTCCGGCGCCGTCAACATCGTCGTGCAACCCGGGCAGTGGCCGCTGCCCCGCGTCGACCATCTCGGGCTCGCGCTCGACGACGAGGAGTTCGAGGGCACGATCGAGCGGGCGGAGGAGGCCGAGCTGCGCGTGCAGGAGCACGGAGGGCGGCGCACGTTCGTCTCGACCAATGCCGGCTACCGGCTCGAGCTGAACCCGCCACGTGACTGGATCGACAGCCTGTTGGAGCACGGAGACCGTCTGAGACTGTCGGAGTTGCACATGCGGGCCGACGATCCCGAGCTGAAGGCGGAGGCGCTCGCCGAGCTCCTCGACTGCGTGCGCGACGGCTCTGACGTCGAGGTCGGGGATACGCTCGTGCGCTTTCTCCCGGGCGGCCCGCAGGGCCGGCCGGAGCTGCACGGCGAGCTCTTCGCATGACGACCGCGGACCAGCCCGCGCAGATGGGCAGCGGGCCGGCCATCTGGCAGCGATCGTAGACTGACCTCCTTGAGCGAGAACGCCCCCACGTACGACGCCGCCGGGGTCTCGCTCGCCACCGCGAACGCGGTCGTCGAGCGCCTGCGTGCGGCGGTCGAGTCCACCGGCGCCACCGGTTTCGGCCGGTTCGCCGGCCTGTACCCGCTCGACGAGCGCCGCTTCCTCGCCGCCTCGACCGACAGCGTCGGCTCGAAGCTGCTGCTCCACCGGCGCGCCGGCACACTGCGCTGGGGCGGAATGGACCTCGCGGCGCACTGCATCAACGACGTGCTCTGCAGCGGCGCCGAACCACTCTTCTTCCTCGACTACGTCGCCGCGGAGCACATCGAGCTCGAGCAGGTCGCCGACCTCGTCGAGGGGGCCGCGGAGGTCTGTCGCCGCGCCGGCTGCATGCTGATCGGCGGCGAGACCGCGGAGCTTCCCGGCGTCTACCGTGAGGACGAGCTCGACTTCGCGGGCACGTGCGTCGGCATCGTCGAGCGCGACCGCGCGATCGACGGCTCACGCTGCGCGCCCGGCGACGTCGTCGTCGGACTTCCGTCGGACGGGCTCCACACGAACGGCTTCTCGCTCGTGCGCGCACTCGTCGGCGACGACGACTTCGATGCCGACCTGCTGCTCACACCACACCGCCTCTATCTCGACGAGGTGCGCGCGCTGCGCGACACGGCCGACGTCAAGGCGCTCGCGCACGTCACCGGCGGCGGCATCCTCGGCAACCTCTCGCGCGTGCTGCCCGACGGCGTGAACGCGCGCATCGACTGGGACGCGTGGGAGCGCCCGCCGGTGTTCCACTGGCTCGCCGAGCGCGGCGTCGAGGAAGAGGAGGCACGCCGCGTCTTCAACCTCGGTATCGGGATGTGCGCGGTCGTGCCGGAAGCCCCCGCGGGCGCGATCGTGATCGGAGCGCTCGCGTGATCGGCGTGCTCGTCAGCGGCACGGGCACGAACCTGCAGGCGCTGCTCGACGCCGAGCTCCCGGTCGTCGCCGTTGCGAGCAACCGCAGCGACGCGCCCGCGCTCGCCCGCGCCGGCGCGTTGCCGACGGCGGCGTTCGAGCTCTCCCGCTACGCCGACCGCACGGAACGCGACGCCGCGATGGCCGACTGGCTCCGCGGGCACGGCGTGCAGCTCGTCGTGCTCGCCGGCTACATGCACCTGCTCACGCCGGCGTTCCTCGAGCGCTTTCCCAACGCAGTCGTGAACGTCCACCCCTCCCTGCTGCCGCAGTTTCCGGGCGCGCATGCCGTCGAGGAGCAGCTCGCGGCCGGCGTCAGCGAGTCGGGCGCGACGGTGCACATCGTCGACGAGGGCGTCGACTCTGGCACCGTGCTCGCGCAGGAGCGCATCGCGGTGCTGCCCGGCGACACGGCCGAGACGCTGCACTCGCGCATCAAGGAGCTCGAGCACCGCCTGCTGCCCCGCGTCGTGGAGGAACTGTGCGCGCGCTAATCTCCACCTACGACAAGGCCGGCCTCGACGTCTTCGCGCGCGGGCTCGCCGAGCTCGGCTGGGAGCTCGTGGCCAGCGGCGGCACCGCCGCGTATCTCGAGCACGACCTCGGGCTGACGGTCGAGCACGTCGAGGATCTCACCGACTCGCCGGAAATGCTCGGCGGTCGCGTCAAGACGCTGCACCCGCGCATCCACGCCGCCATCCTCGCGCGGCGCGACCGCGACGAC
>JANMWV010000582.1:0-1927 GCA_031394165.1 Actinomycetes bacterium | reverse complement strand
CGTCGGAGCGGCACCAGGCGACCGTCGCGCCCTTGCGCAGCGTGCCGTGGCGGATGCGGCAGAGCGCGAGCCGCCCGACGTACGAATCGGCGTCGAGGTTCGTGACCAGCGCCTGGAGCGGATGGTCGGGGTCGTACGTCGGCGCCGGGACCGTGTCGAGGATCATCTGCACGAGCGGCCCGAGGTCGTCCGCGAGCTCGTCTTCCTTCAGGCCCGCCTTCCCGGCGCGCGCGTTGCAGTAGACGATCGGAAACTCGATCTGGTGCTCGTCGGCGTCGAGGTCGAGGAACAGCTCGTACACCTCGTTGACGACCTCTTCGCTGCGCGCGTCCGGCCGGTCGACCTTGTTCACGACGAGCACAACGGGCAGCCGAGCCTCCAGCGCCTTGCGCAGCACGAACCGCGTCTGCGGCAAGGGGCCCTCGCTCGCGTCGACGAGCAGCAGCACGCCGTCGACCATCGTCAGCCCGCGCTCCACCTCGCCGCCGAAGTCCGCGTGCCCCGGCGTGTCGATGATGTTGAACTTCGTGCCGCCGACGGTCACCGCCGTGTTCTTGGCGAGGATCGTGATGCCCTTCTCGCGCTCGAGGTCGGTCGAGTCCATCACGCGCTCGTTCACGTCCTGGTTCTCGCGGAAGGAGCCGGCCTGCCAGAGCAGCGCGTCGACGAGCGTCGTCTTGCCGTGGTCGACGTGCGCGACGATCGCGACATTGCGCAAATCGTCCCGGCGGGCGGTGAGTTTCGGCTTGTCCACCCACCCACGGTAGCTGCCTGCTACAATCTGTCCAGACTGGACAGAAAGGACATGTCGTGACGAAATGGCAGCTCCAGGAGGCAAAGCAGCAGTTCAGCCGTGTGGTCGAGCGCGCGCGCACCGAAGGCCCGCAGCTCGTGACGCGGAACGGCAAGGAGGTCGCGGTCGTTCTTGACGTCCAGGAGTACCGCAGGCTGAGCTCCCACGGGGGCGACTTCAAGCGGTTCCTCCTCGAGGGGCCACGGTTCGACGATCTCGAGCTCGAGCGCTCGCCGGATACCGGCCGCGACGTCGACCTGTGAGCTACCTCCTCGACACACATGTTGTGTCCGAGCTCCGCAAGAAGGAGCCGCACCCACACGTCGTGCAGTGGTTCGACGTCGTCGAATCTACCGATCTGTACATCAGCGTTCTCGTCGTGGGCGAGATCCGCAAGGGAATCGAGCGTTTGCGCCGTCGGGGCGACAGCAAACAAGCGAGCACGCTCGACCGCTGGCTGGGCGGCTTGAAGGACGAGTTCGGTAGCAGGCTCGTTGACGTCTCCGTTGCCATCTGCGAGCGCTGGGGAACCTTGAGCGCGGCGCAGCCCCTCACCGTCGTCGACGGGCTTCTCGCGGCGACCGCCATCGAGCACGACCTCACGCTCGTCACACGTGAGCACGGCGGGCTGGCGGCCACGGGGGCCACGCTGCTCGACCCCTGGGCCGCCTAGGCGACAGCCGCCTCGCCGAGGAGCGCCTTGACCTCGGCGAAGAAATCCGGCACGGGGTGCACGCGGTAGTTCGGGCCGAGCTCGAGTAGCTTCGGGCCCATCGACGTGACGAGGTCGACGTAGACCGGCGCCTCGCCGGGGAAGTCCTTGACGAGCGCGGCGAGCTCGCGGACGATGCCGGCCGCGGCGATGCGCGCGTCGACCTTCAGGCGCACCTCGCGCCGCTCGGGCGTCGCCTCGAATGCGGTCACCTCGATCGCGACGAGTTTCGTCTCCCCCTGCTGCTTGTGGTCGACGCGGCCTTTCACGATCACGATGCGGTCCTGCACCAGCAGCTCGCGCGCGTGCACGTAGACGGAGCTGAACGCGACGACCTCGCATGAGCCGGTGACGTCCTCGAGACCGGCGAACACCATCGGCTCGCCCTTCTTCGTCGTCATCTGCTTCAGCGACGCGACGAT
>JANMWV010000578.1:0-2806 GCA_031394165.1 Actinomycetes bacterium | reverse complement strand
GCCGCCGGCGTCCACCGTGAGGACGTCTTCCAGGGCGCCGAGGAGCTGGGTGTCGAGCTCGACGACCCCATTCGCACCGTCGTCGAAGCGCTCCAGCCGATCTCGGCCGAGCTCGGCCTGCCCGCCGCTTAGCTCGCTTCGCTCGCTCGCTTCACGGGGGAAACCATGTTTCCCCCGGGGGCCCCCATCTTCGTCGTGCTCGCGGCAGACGTGGTCACTGCTGCGCGGAACACGTTCCGCTCCGCGACGACGGGCTAAGCAGCGTCGCGATCAGCGATTGCGTCATCGAGCAGGGCATAGCCGCGCGCGATCAGTTCGCGTTTCTCGTCCTCGCCCCACGGCCGCGGGCGGCGGAGGCCGGTCTCGAGCGTGATCTCGCCCGAGGTGCCCTGCACGGCGATGCGCGGGATCAGGCGGTCGCCGAGGAACGGAAACCGCGCCGAGCCGAAGCGTGCTTCGACCTCGCGGGCGATCTGCGCGCCGCGCCGCCCGCCCTCGCGGCGCACGATCGCGTCGACGTCTTCCCGCAGCGCGGCGAGCGCCGCGAGCGCCTCGTCCTTGTCGCGTGCGACGCGCTCCTCGAGCAGCGTGTTCTGCTGCACGGCCACCCGCATCAGGCGAATGATCATGTCGCCCCAGTGCGCGGGCTCGCCGCGCGCATCGCGCTGCTCGGCTTCGCGCAGCTCGTCGATCAGCGCGCGCACGGGCGGGATCTTCGGGAACCGCTCGAGCCGGCGGCGCAGCCGGGAGAGCCACTCCGTGCTGAAGCGCGGATAGCGCGGCAGGTAGCGGAAGCTGACGATCAACTCGACTCCATGCTGGTCATACGCGTGGCCGAGCGGGAAGTTCCGCACCCAGGCGCCGTCGGTGACGATGCGATCGCCGACGTGCCGCGGCAGCACGAGCGCGCTCACCGCCGCCGACGCGAGCACCGCCTCCGCCATCAGCTCGGGCGGCGTCGAACGCGACGAGTAGGCGAGCTCGAACGCGTGCACGCCGCTGCCGTGCACGTCTTCGCTGACGTCGGTGGCGAAGACGACGACCTCGACCGGCGCGTCCGCGAGGTCACGCGCGATCTCCGTCAGGTCACCGAGCCGCTCGTTCACCGTCACGGGCAGCTGGTAGTCGTGCGAGCCGAGCAGCGGCAGCCGCCACAGGGAGTGCGGCCGGAACGCGTCCTCGGGCTGGAGGCGGAGCATGAACTCCTCGAGCTCGTCGAGGCGGTCGAGCGCGGCCATCACGCCGCTCACGGCGCCCGACGACGTGCCGTAGATCCACCCGATGCGCGGCCACAGGTCGGTCTCGCGCAGCCGCTTGAGGAAGCCCAGCTCCATGAGGAGCCCGTTGACGGCTCCACCGGAGAGAACGACCGCGACGTCGCGTTCCACGCTCTCAGCTTAGGTGGCTGGCGTTATGGCCGGGTGCGTCTGGGGAAGGCTCAGGCCAAGCCGTGGGGACGGGCCAGCCGCCGGCCAGGCTGGTTGCCTGTTCTAGGCTGACCCGGCCGCACGGCGCCGTGTCTGAGTCACCATCCAGGCGTGCCCGGTCGTGGCGCCAGCCATCAAGATGCGGGGCCCTCCCAGGACACGCTGTCGCCCAGAACCTCGTCGATTCGCCGGAGCGTCTCGTCGTCGAGCTCGACGCCCGACGCTGCTGCGTTGTCCTCGACCTGCTGGGGCCGCGACGCGCCGACGATCGCCGAGGCGACGTTCGGCGCGCGGAGCACCCACGCGAGCGCGAGCTGCGCCATCGTGATGCCCAGCCCGCCGGCGATCGGCTCGAGTCGCTGGATCCGCTCGAGGAGCGCGTCGTCGCGGAATCGACCCATCCACTCGCCCATCGAATCCGACGTCATGCGGCTTCCCCCCGGCGGGGGTTGCCCCGGCTTGTACTTGCCGGTGAGGGCGCCCTGCGCGAGTGGGGACCACACGATCTGTGAGATCCCGTTCGCTGCGCAGAGCGGAATGACGTCCCGCTCGGGTCCACGCCACAGCATCGAGAGCTGCGGCTGGCTCGAGACAAACTTCTCGACGCCTGGGAGCTCGAGCGCCTCCTTGATCTTGTCGGCCGGCCACTCGCTGAAGCCGAGATAGCGCGCCTTGCCTTGCTGTACGACCTCCGTGAGCGCTTGCATCGTCTCCTCGAGCGGCGTGTCCCAGTCGTAGCGGTGGCACTGATAGAGGTCGACGTAGTCGGTGCGCAGCCGTGCGAGCGATGCGTCGAGCTGCTTGAAGACTTGCTCGCGCGAAAGGCCCTTGTCGGCGTCGGACATCGCGCCGAAGAGCTTCGTCGCGAGCACGTACGAGTCGCGCGGGCGGTTTGCGAGCACCTCGCCGAGGAACTCCTCCGCGGCACCGCGCGCGTAGACATTGGCGGTGTCGATGAAGTTGATGCCGACGTCGAAGGCCTTGGCGACGCAGGCCGCCGCCTGATCGCGCTCGACGCCTCCGCCGTAGGTGAGCCAGGAGCCGAGGCTGATCTCGGAGACCTGGAGGTCGCTTGAACCGAGCTGTCTGTATCGCATGTCAGTCACGCTACTGGCATGCACAGCGACCACGTCGAGGAAACCGTCGAGCTTGCGGGGCGCCAGGTGACGTTGTTGCGCCCTGCGAGCGCCGACGAGCTGATCGACGTAGAGGCCTTCGACGACGACGAGTTCCTTCCCTACTGGGCCGAGCTCTGGCCGAGCGGCATCGCGCTCGCGCAGGCCGTCGGCGCACTCGACCTCGACGGCGTGCGCGTGCTCGAGCTCGGCGCAGGGCTCGGGCTGCCGTCGCTCGCGGCCGCCCTGCGCGGCGCAGACGTC
>JANMWV010000571.1:0-9618 GCA_031394165.1 Actinomycetes bacterium | reverse complement strand
GTGCCGGTGAGGCCTGCCTGGAACTCGGACGACGACGAGCCCTGCGCCCCCTCCATGGACGGCGACGGCAGGCCGTCGGGCACGTGGAGGTCGCCGAGGTTCGGCATGTCGCCGATGTTCTGGCTGCCGCCGAAGCCGAAGTCGAGCGGGCTGTCGAAGAAGGACCAGTCGCCGACCGCGGGCAGGATCGACCCCGGGCTGTGGTCGCCGGTGGCGAGCACGAGATCGCCGAAGTTGAGCTTGACGTGCCCGTCCGCGGTCGCCGCCTGGACGAGATCGATCAGGTGGTAGATCTGGAGGACGAAGTCGAGGAACGCATGGACCTTCGGGCCGTCGGTCGGGTCGAAGAACGAGACGAGGTCGGCGCCGGTGATCGTGTGGCCGGCGAGCTCCGAGAGCAGCGGGATGCGCATGTTGAGGAAGCCGTCGGGGCCGATCAGCCACGACAGCGGATCGAGGATCGCCTTGATCTTGTTGAGGATCGGCGCGGCGAAGTCGGAGATGAACGAGCCGAGGTCGAGCGAGATGTCCGCGAAGACGACCTGCGGCGAGGAGACGTGGAAGCCGTCCGCGGTGCTCCAGGAGAGGCCGAAGTCGATCAGGATCGACGTCGAGATCGACGGCAGGATGTTCGCGAGATCGGCGCCGAGCGTGCTGAAGTCGACGACAGCGGAGGCGCGGAGATCGGCGCCGCCCTGGATGCCGAGGTCGAAGATCGAGCCCAGGTCGCTGCTGAGCAGGTCGCTCAGCGTCAGCTCGCCGCGCTTGCCGGCGGTCGAGTCGGGCGTCTTCACGTCGACGTGGCCGCCGAAGAAGACGGAGCTGATCTCCATGTTCTGCAGGTGGATGTCGGTGCTCGGCGCGTTGCCGTCACACGCGACCTGCACCGAGCTGTCGCCGTTCAGGTCGACGCCGTCGGTGATGTGGAGCGCGAGGAAGAGCAGCCGCCCGTCGACCTTCGCGCGGTCGACGCTGCCGCTCGGGCAGCTGACGCCCGAGAGCGTGACGAGCGCGCCGACGGTCAGCTCGGTGTCGTCGGCGGTCGCCGAGGGGCTCGTGCCCGGCGTGCCGCCGTCGGTGACGAAGTAGAAGCCGTTGTTGACGTCGACGCCGAAGCCGAAGTTGAGGCCGAAGCTCAGCGTGACCTGCGGCGTGAAGTGCGCGGCGATGCCGAGCGCCGGGATGCCGAGGTCGAGGTCGATCGGGTTCGCGGTGTACGTGAAGCTCTTGCCGAGCTTGAAGTCGAACTCGACCTGCTGCGCGTCGAAGATGTTCGCGCTCGCCCCGCGTGCGTTGCCGGCGCCGTCATTCTTCAGCAGCGAGATGTGGATGTCGGTCGCGTCCGGCGTGCCGACGGTGCCGTCGAACTTCTTCAGGATGTCGAGGCCCGACGGCCCGAAGACGCCGAACAGCTCGGACTGGATCAGATCCCTGAGCCCGTCGAAGCCGACGTTGTTCTCGCGCAGGAGGTTCGCCAGCGGCTGCAAGAGCTGGGTGCGGATCTGGCCGACGAGGTTGCTGACCGGGTTGTTCTGCAGCAGGTCGCCGAGCAGCGGCAGCTTGACGCCGAAGATCTGGCCCTGAAGCAGGTTCTGCACCTCGCCGAGCACCGAGTCGAGCCCGTCGACGATCACCGACGGATCGGCGAGCAGCGCGAAGAGGCTCGGCATCTGCGGGTTGAAGTTCGCCCACGGCATCTGATCCGTCGTGCCGTCGTTGATCGTGAAGACGAAGACGTCGCCGGTGCCGCTCAGCAGATTCGTGACGTTGAGGCCGACGCTGACGATCAGGTGGTTCGAGTTCGCGGGCGGGCTCGCGAGGATCGGATCGTTGATCGGGATCTGGAAGCTCTGCGTGCCGACGAAGAGCGGCAGGTCGGCCGTCGCGATGTTGAACACGCTGTCGCAACCGCCGAACGGGTCGACGCAAACGCTGCCGGCGCCGACGAAGTCGCCGATCGCGCCGAGGTCGCTCGAGATGGCGCCGTCGCCGAAACCGACGAGGTTGAAGTGGCCGTCGGAACGCGGACCATCGAGGAAGTGCAGCCGGATCGTGCCGCCGAGGCTCGCGGTGCCGTCCTTGATGAACAGGCCGAAGGGGCCGAGCCGTGCGTTGAAGTTGAGATTCGTGCCGGCGGCGCTCGCGGTCAGGTCGAGGTGCGTGTCATGGTCGCCGGCGCCGGTCTTCAGGAAGAAGCTCTTCTGCGAGCCGCGCAGGCCGGTGCCGTCGACGCTGAAGAGCGACGGCGTGCCGCCGCTGATCGCATACGTGCCCGGGCCGCCGGAGACCGTCGCCGAGCCGAGGCCCGGGAGCGCCTGGAGCGCCGTCTGCAGGTCGCCCGCCGAGATGTTCCACGCGAGCGGCGCAGTCGCGTGGCTGTTGTAGGTGACCTTGAACGTGCCGCCCGTCGCGTTGATGTGGAGCGAGCCGGAGGAGATCGAGGCGGGCTGGCTGAGGTCGAGGCCGAGCGCGATGTGGAGGTTCGCGCCGACGTTGACGGTGAGGTTGCCGCTGCCGCCGGCGCCGATCAGCGTGTTGACGATGCCGGCGAGCGCGGGTGGAAGCGCACTGGTGATCGACGAGAGATCGAGGTTGAACGGCCGCGCAATCTGGATGCTGCTGCCGAGGTCGAACTCGAAGTCGATCTGGCCGTCGTGATAGGTGAGGAGGCTCGTCTTGACGAGCTTCGTCGCGTCTGCCAGGAACAGCGGCTGCGCACCATTGACGTTGAAGGTGACGCGATAGCCGCCGCCAAACGGCGCGACCGCGACGTCGACACCCGGGAGCTTGTTCAGGGCGGCCTGGATCGCTGCTGCGTTAGCCGCCGGCGTCGCCGGGTTGTAGTCGATCGAGTCGGTGGTGACTGGAGGCCCGCGGTTCGGCGGGAACGTCAGTCGGAAGGTGCCTGCAAGCGCGTCGACGACGACGAGGATCTTCTCGGGCAGCACGGGAGTGCCGTGCTGATTCTCGGTGACCGCGATGCTCGGCGTCGGCTTCCCGAACGCGTTCGCGAGCACGTTGTTCAGCGCCTGGATCGCACTGCTCGGATTCGTGATCGCCTCGTGGATCTTGGCCGCGATGTCCGAGGCGATGTCGAGCAGCTGCGCGAGGCTCTTGTTGATCAGCGGCAGGTTCGTGTTCAGGACGTCGGAGATCGCGTTCGGCGTCGTCGGGTGCGAGAGCTCTCTGACGAAGTTGACGATCAGCTGGAGCGCCTGCGCGATCGACGCGGAGTCGAGGTTGCGGAAGCGCTGGAGGATCGAGTCGAAGTCCGGGCCCTGCCAGTGGACGTCAGGGGTCGGGAAACTCGTGAACCAGTCGCTCGACTGGAGGCCGATCGTCAGGTGGGCGTCGAGCGAGTCGCTGAGGCCGGCGAGGAAGCCGTCCGGCTTCATGTGCAGGTCTGCGCCGAAGCCGCCGCTCAGCGTGCCCGCGAAGAAGCCCGTGGCCGGCGTCTGCGGGGTACCGCCCGCGTCGCCCGAGACCCAGAGGAAGTGGCCGTTGCGGAGCGCGGCGCCGAGCACGGCGATGTCGATGTGGTTCTGGTCGGAGCCGTTCGAGAGCGGGTTCTTCAGGCGGACGTCGCCGTCGAGGCTCACGAGCCACGAGCCCGGGTTCACCGTGCCGGCGGCGGTTGCCTTGACGGCCAGGAAGCCGAGCGCGGCGGTCGCGCTGACGTCCTGGAGCGCCACCCGCAGCTGCGCGGTCAGGTGGACGTTGTCGAGGTAGAAGGTGCCGGCGCGGCCGCGGTGCGTTGCGCCTGCGACGGCCTCGAAGCCGAGCTCGGTGACGGCGCCGTTGCGCGTCGAACCGTCGTTCAGGAACACCGGCACGTTCATCGCGAGCGTCGTGATGTGGGTCGGATGCGCCAGGTCGTCGGTGACGACGTCGAACTCGATCCGGTTGCCGACGTGGTCGCACTTGTCGCCCGCCGGATTGATGTTCGGGCGGCAGACGTTGATCTTGTAGTTGTCGATCGTGCCGCCGCCGATCAGCGCGCCGCCGTTGAAGGCGGCGAGCAGCGCGGCGTCGATCTGCGCCTGGAGGACGGTGATCAGGCTGTCGATCGTCGTGACGCCAGAGAAGGCCGACGAGGCGATCACGACCGGGACCTCGGCGTCGTTCACGAGGAGCGTGAACTGGACGTCGGTGCCGAGCGGATGGCCCGCGTAGTCGAGGCGCACGGGCGAGGACGCGAGGCCGAGCTCCTGGAACGCGGAGTCCGTCCAGTCGAGGCCGACGTCGACGTGCCGCTGCAGCGTCACCGGCGGCTTGTGGTCGTCGAACGTGTATCCCACCTGCGACGCGGCGAACGAGATGCGCCCGCCGCCCGACGAGGCGGTGACCGCGGACGGGAAGACGAGCTTCACGCTGAAGCCGCCGTCGCGGGTCGAGAGCATGAGGTTGTTGCCGCTGAGCGAGACGTTGACCGGGTTCGTCGACTCGGTGGAGGACTCGACTCCCGCGTGCTCGAGCGTGGTGCGGATCGCGGCCTGGAGCGCGTTCGCAAAATCGGAGCGGGTGGCGGCGGCGACCTTCGCGACGTTGCCGGCCAGGACGAGCTCGCCGCTCAGGCCCGCGAGCGAAGCGGTCGAGAAGACGACCGTGTAGGTGTTGCCGCTGAGCGTGACGTTCGCCGTGCCGGTGAAGTTCGAGAGGCCTTCGATCGCCGACTTGAGGACTGCGCCGCCCGAGCCGACTGCGAGCTTCGTCGTCGTCACGGTCGTGGCGCCGTCGAAGAACGACAGCGTGAAGTTGCCGCTCGTCGCGTTGACGCTGAACGTCCCGGTCGAGACGCCCGCAATGGTCTGGTGGATCTCGAAGGCCTGGTCGTTCGGCGCGACGCCCGACGTGCCGAACACCGGCTGAGCGGCGGTGAGGGGGGCGTTGCTGATCGTCGCCTTGAGGAAGCCCGGCGTGAGGCCGCCCGCGATCGCGCCCAAGTCGAGAGCGGTCTGGAGCTCGGCGACCAGGTGCGCGGCCGACGAGTCCATGAAGCTCGCGACCGTGAACGTCGACGTTACAGCCGCGTTCTCGAGCCCGCCGGCGTCGCCGACGAGCTTGTTGATGTGCCGGTTCGCCCCGGTGCCGCCGCTGAAGGTGATCGCGTAGTCGCCCGAGCTGAGGGTGACGCCGGAGGTCACGCCGCTCGGGAGCGACAGGCTGTTGACCGCCGTCTGGAGGGCCACGGCGGAGACGTTGTAGGCGAGCGGAGCGGTCGTGTGCCCGTCGAGCGTCAGCGTGAACGTGCCGCCCGTCGCGTACACGAGTGAGACGTGCTGGACCTCGTTCTGCGCCTGCAGCGCTGCCTCGCGGATGCTTAGTGGCCGGACGTTCGTGCCGGCGAGCGGTGCGCCGCCGAAGACGATCGAGTACGCGGTCCCGCCCGGCGTTGCGACAGTCGCCGGCACCGCGCTCGAGGTGACGGAGACTGCGGTTCCGGCGAACGCGGTGAGCAGGTTGAGCGCACTCTGCACGTCGCCGGCGCTCGCGCCGACGAGGATCGCTGCCGTCTGCTCGCCGCTGTCCACGGCGCCGTTGTTGTTCGCGTCGAAGAAGAGCTTGTAGTTGCCGGATGCGGCACCCAGGATCGTGACCTGCTGCGTCTCGTTGCGCGCTGTCAGCGTGCCCGCTGCGACGAGCTGCGCGACGTCCATGTGCGCCTTCGCGCCCTGGAAGGTGATGGTGTAGAGGGCGCCGGCGATCGACGACGAGAGCTGAACGCCGACGTTGGTTGCACCGATTCCGGCGAGACCTTCGAGCGCCGACGTGAGGGCCACGGCCGAGATGTCGAATGCGAGCGGCGACGTCGTCGCGCTGCCGAAGGTGAGCGTGAACGTGCCGCCGGATGCGCGGACGGTGAGCGTCTGCACCTCGTTCGTCGTCCCGTTGCCCTGCGTCGTCGTCGCGACGCCGAGGCCGGTGCCACCGTCGGCGATCGTCGCCTGGGTCGAGGTCGCGATCGCGTCCTGCGTGATCGAGGTGATCACGGCCGAGCCGTTCGTGATCGAGACGCTGAAGTTCGCGGACGTGGCGAGGGTGCCGCTCGTCAGGGCGCCGGTGAGCTGGCTGGCGTCCGGCCCGAGGTCGGCGACGTTCGTGTTGTGGAGAGTCCCGCCGCTGAAGGTGACGACGTAGTGGTTGGCGGAGCCAGTGACCGAGACACCACTCGCGCCGATCGACGAGAGCGTGTTCAGCGCCGACTGGACGGTGCCGATCGAGGCGCCCGCAGCGAGCGGCGACGTTCCCTGGCCGCCGAAGGTGAGCACGAAGGTGCCGCCGTTGGCGTTGACGACGTCGACGTGCTGAACCTCGTCGCGCGCCGTAAGCCCGGCGCCGTTGACGGTGACCGAGCCGGCAAGCGCCGGACTGACGGTGGTGTCGAAATTGATCGTGTAGACGTCGCCCTCCGGGCGGAGCGCCTTCGTGACCGTGACGTGGCTGCCAAAGCTGCCGTTCAGACCCTCGATCGCTGTGTCGAGCGCGGCCGCGGTCGCTCCGGCAGCGACGGTGGTCGGTGCGCCGCCTGCCGCGACCGTGAAGTTGCCGCCACCGTTCACGGTCAGGACGAGCACCGTGCCGGCGAGGGCGCTGCCCGGGCGGATCGTGTGGATCGCGATCGACTTGCCGCCGTCGCGCGACGTCGTGACGTCGACCCGCGGCCCGGCGGTGAACTGCGCCGGCCCGACGGAGATCGCGGACGTCGGGTTGAGGTTGATCCCGAAGGTGATGTTGGCGACGAGTCGCGCGAGCGGGATGATGCTGCCCGTCGTCGTCAGGCTCGCGAGGCCGCCGAGCGTCGCGCCGAAGTCGAGCGAGAACCCGCCGGCCGCGCCGAGCGTGTGCACGTCCGTCAGCCCGTTGAGCGTTATCAGGTACGCCCTGGTGTCGCCGTCGACGCGGGCGACCGAAGTGATGTGGCCGGTAAGCGTGGGCAACGCGGAGAGCTTCGAGCTGAGGCCACCGGCGGTGATCGCGCTCGCGATCTTGGCCGTCAGCTCGATCCCGTCCGAGGCGTTGACGAGCGAGAGCCAGAAGTCGCCGGTGCCGGCGGGCACGGTCACGATCTGCACGAGGTTGTTCGCGTTCGTCAGCTGCGTGCTGTCGACCGCGATCAGCGCGACGTCGGTGCCGGCGACGCTGCCGAGGTTGAAGACGATCTGGAACGGGCCGCCGGCGCACGTTGCGACGCCGTCGGCGCAGCGCACGCTCACCAGGCTCGCGCCGAGCAGCGTGTCGAGGTTCCCCTGGAGCGTCGCGCGCGAGACGTTCCAGGCAATGCCGCTGACGGCCTGCGTCGACGTCGAGAGCGTGAAGGTGCCACCGCTCGCGCCGATCACGAGGTACTGCGTCTCGTTCGGGACGAGCGTGCCGATCGTCCCATCGCTGTCGAACGAGTAGACGAACGGGCCGCCCGAGCAGGTCCCGGCGGTGTTCTGGCAGACGACGGTCACGCCGGCCGGGAGACCGCTGATCCCGAGGATCGCGGCGGAGACCGTGGCGAAGCTCGCGTTCCACGCGAGATCGCCGGTCGCGTTGCCGTTGCCGGTGAAGGTGACCTTGTAGAACGCGGGTGCCGAGCCGGCGCCGATCGTGAACTTCGGCCCGCCCTGCTTCGGCGCGCTGTCGAGCATGATCGCGCCGGTCGGCGCGACGTCGACGCCCGTGCCGATCCCGAGCGTCTTGTCGAGGCTGAAGTTGAACTGGAGCGTGCCGGCGGCCGCGTCGTAATCCGCGTGGAGGAAGCCCGTCGGGAGGCCGAGAGCCGCCTCGAGCCGGTCGAGCAGGTTCTGGATGCTCGAGAAGTTGAAGTCCTTGACGTCGACGCGGCCGTCGCCGTTCGCGTCCGGATGCGCCGAGTCACCGCTCTTGAAGAGCGGGTCGATGACGCTGTGCTTGAACTCCTTCGCGTAGTCGAGCGCCTGGCCGACCGTGATCGACGTGAACGGGATCTGCGCCGAGCCGAGGAAGGACTGGCTCGCCATCGAGCTGAAGAAGCTCGCCACCTGGCTGAGCATCGAGAGGATCTCGGTCGGGCCGGCGTTCGAGAAGCTCGTCGCGTTCGTGAGCGAGTTCAGGAGGTCACGGCTGCCGCCGTCGTTGGTGTGGAACGTGACGTTCACGCTCGGCGTGTTGCCGTTCGAGTCGAAGAGCGTGACGGGGCTCGTCGAGCAGTCCGGGCCGAAGCAGATCACGAGCTGCGCACTTGCGAGGCTCAGGTCGGAGCCGCCGATCTGGACGCCGGCCCCGATCGACGCGTTGAGCGTGACCGGGTTCGAGATCGAGCCGGCGGCGGTGACGTTCACGGCATCGGGGCCGAGGTCGGTCAGCAGCGTGTGGTTGTCGACGGCGCCCGTGTCGACGAGCGCCAGCGTGAAGGTGCCGCCGAGCGAGATCGAGCCGGAGCTGATCGTCGCCTGGAGTAGCCCGAGCGACACGGTGGCGCTCACGGACGTGATCGAGGCGTTGACCGCGAGGTCGATGTGTCCGTCGCTGCGGAGGAACGGCGTGCCGAGGCTCGTGATGTCGACGCCGAGCGCAAGGTCGAGGCCGATCGTCGCGCGAGCGGTGAACACGGGCGGCTGCGTGCCAGGCGTGCTCGGGTCGGAGTCGAGCGAGATGCCGATCGCGTCGAGCCGATCGCCGAAGTCGAGCGGCACCGAGGTCGAGACGCAGCCGGGGCCCGTCGAGCACGACGTGACGATCCCCGGCGTGAGCGTCGCCGTCAGGTAGACGACGAAGTCGCCGCCGAAGCTCTCGTAACCGGTGCCGAAGTGGATGCCGCGGAGCGGGTTCGAGACCGAGAGGCTCGAAATCGCGCCGTTGAGCGCGCTGGTGATGTCGCTGAGCTTCACCGGCGAGAGCGAGCCGAGCGCCGTGTCGACCGCGTCCTTGACCTTCGAGAAGGAGTCGACGAGCTTCACGAGCTTGTCGACGCTCGCGCCGACGCTCGGATCGAGGAGCGGCAGGATGCTCGAGAGCGCGTTCCCGGCCGTGTCGACTGCGGCGACGACGTCCGAGACCTTGTCGAGCAGCGCGTCGACCTTCGTCGTGACCGCCGACGGGCTGGCGAGCGTGATGTCGATGTGCTCTGGCGCGGAGCCGCTGATCGTCGCCGTCGCGGCGCCGGCGGTGAAGGTCGAGGTGGTCGAGTGGTCGATCGTGCCGGTGATCGCCGTCAGGTCGAGCAGGTCGTCGGCGCCGCCGTCGGCGTTCACGGTGACGTTCCCGAAGCTGTTGCCGAGCGCGAACGTATCGCTGCCCGCGCCGCCATTGAGCGTGACCGTGCCGCCGCCCGCGAAATTCTGCACCGTGAACGTCTGGCCGCCCGCGCCGCCGTTGAGCGTCACCGACTCGATGCTCGTGAGGGTGATGTGGCGGCTGCCGATCTGAAGGTCGGTGCCGTTCAGCGTCATGTTCTCCGTGCTGTTGACGATGACCGTGTCGGTGCCGGCCCCGCCGTCGATCGTGAAGGTCGCGCCGCCGGAGAGGGCGCTGAGATCGTTCAGGGTCAGCGTGTCGTCGCCGTTGTCGAGCTGGATGGTGAGCGAGGTACTCGGCGGCGGGCTGATCGTCGTTGTCTCGAACGTGGCGTTGGTCGAGTCGAGGACGAGATCG
>JANMWV010000137.1:0-1545 GCA_031394165.1 Actinomycetes bacterium | reverse complement strand
GTCGAGCGCCCACGTGACGAGCGCGATCGTGCCGTGGCCGCACGCGGTCGAGTAGCCGGCGTTGTGGAAGAAGACGACACCCAAGTCGGCGCCTGCGTCGTTCGGCTCACAGGTGAAACAGCCGTACATGTCGGCGTGGCCGCGTGGCTCGTTCACGAGCAGCCGTCTGATCTCGTCGAAGCGGGCCAGCGCGTCACGGCGCTTGTCGAGGATCGTCTCGCCGCGAAGAGGCTCGACGCCGCCAGTGACGATGCGAAACGGCTCGCCGCCGGTGTGGTAGTCGACCGTCTCGACTGTCACGAGACTCATTGACCTGCGAACCGCGGCGGCCGCTTTTCGAGAAACGCCGCCACGCCTTCGCGAAAGTCAGCTGTCTGGGCCGCCTCTTGCTGCAGCTCGGCTTCGAGCGCAAGTTGCTGCTCGAGCGACGCGTCGTGCGCGTGCTCGAACAGCCGCTTCGCGAAGGCAACCGCGCGCGTCGGTGCCGCCGCCCAGCGAGCTGCAAGCTCGGCAATGCCTGCGGCGAAGTCCTCCTCGGGCAAGACCGCCGACACGAGCCCCAGCTCGAGCGCTTCTTCGGCGGTGAGCCGCCGGTTGGAGCCCATCCACTCGAACGCGCGCGGGTACCCGAGTAGCCGTTCGAGGAACCACGTCCCGCCGGCGTCGGGAACGAGGCCGATGCCGGCGAACCCCGGGACGAGAGCGGCCGCTGACGACGCGATCCGCAGATCGCACGCACACGCGAGCGACAGCCCCGCGCCGGCCGCGACGCCGTTCACCGCCGCGATCACCGGCTTCTCGAGCGCGCGAATCCGGCGCACGTTCGGGTGGTAGCTCGCCTCCAGCACATCGCCGACCGAGCCGGACAGCTCCTGGAATTCCTTCAGATCCTGGCCCGCGCAGAACGCCTTGCCGGCGCCGGTGATCACGACCGCGCGAATGTCCGCGGCGGCGGCGTCGCCGAGCGCGTCGTACAGCGCTGCGTGCAGCTCGCGGTTGAACGCGTTGTAGACCTCGGGCCGGTTGAGCGTGATCGTCAGCACGGCACCCGCCCGGCTCGTGAAGACGCTCGGCATCGCTCTATCTCTCGAGATCGTCGTGCGCGGGCCGCTCGACGGTCGTGGCGACGGCGAGCGTGTCGCCGGCCTCGGCCGCGCGCAGCGTCCCCTCGAAGTCGCGCTCGCAGTCCTCCCGGACGGTGTAGAGCTGAAGCGCGATGCGTGCCACGGCGAGATTCGTAACAGATCGCCGCGTTTCGGCCGGAGGGTATAGCGTCGCTACGTGGGATCAACTGGAGTTGCCACGGGGCTTGCGTTCGTCGCTGGACTGGGCGGCGCCGTCCAGATCGCCGTCCAAGGTCGACTGAGCGAACGGGTGGGCAGCCTGGAAGCGCTTGCCTGCGCGGTCGTCGTCGCGGCCGCAACGGCACTCGTCGTCCTGCTCGTCGCACGGCGCAGCCTCGGCGGGCTCCGCGCTGGGCTGAGCGGGCCAAAATGGCTGCTGCTCGGCGGGCTGATGAGCGCGCTGATCGTCCTGTCGATCACG
>JANMWV010000555.1:0-8930 GCA_031394165.1 Actinomycetes bacterium | reverse complement strand
CGCTCTGGGCCGCGACGGCCTCGCTGCTCGGCAGCGGCGCGAAGCTCGATGCGCCTCGCGCCGCCCTGCGGCTGCGGGCCGACGCTGCTGCCCTCGACGCCGCCGCCAGAGGCGCCGCGGGCGACGAGGCTGTGGGGCGGTCACTCGCCGCACACCGCGGCCGGCTGCGGTAGATTCCGGCCGATGCTCGCTTCACTTCACCTGCTGGCGGAGACGGCCGCTGAGGAGGGCGCCAAGACCGTCGAGATGATGCTGGCCGTCGGAGGCGTCTTCCTCGGCGTGATCGCGCTCGGGCAGCTCTCGCACTGGCTGCGGCACCGCCGCCACTAGACCGTCGGGTCGGCCTCGGTCCCCCAGGCGAACCGCGCGAAGTAGGTGCGCAGGTCGAGGTCGGCATCCCGGTACACGCGCGTCTGGTTGTCCTCGAGCAGGACGTTCTCCTGTCCGCGCTGCCAGAACACGCCGCTGCGCGCCCAGTCCGGCACGTCGTACACCTGCTGGTCCGCCCCGGCGAGCAGCGCTCGCAGCCCGAGCGCCTCGATCTGGCGCGTGAGGCTCTTGTGGCCGCCCTCGACGACGAAGGCGTCGTACTTGCGCCGGATCGGCGTTCGCTCGAGTGAGCGCATCACCTCGCGTTCGACCAGGAAGCCGTTCGTGCGGACGTGCGCGGCGGGAAACGGGCCGAACCGTCCCACGAAGAACCGCAGCGCGCGAGCGGTCCCGATCCCGTGCCGCAGCCAGAGCGGCGCGAGGACGCGCCTCGTGTCGGGTGTGAGGCGCAGGACCTGTGCCTGTGCCCACGCGCGGTCGGGGAACGCTGCGCGATACGGCGTGGACAGGCCGAGGTTGAAGCGGAGCCACGACCAATGGCTCGCCCACGATCCGGTCGCGCCGGCGATGCCCGCGTCCGGTAGGCGCAGCGCCGACGCGAGCGTCCCGAGCCAGCCGGGTGCGCGCACGGTCGTGAAGGAATTGACGAAGCAGACGCGCGTGTGCTCGAGCCGATCGGTCGCCGTGAAGTACGCGCCGACGTCGAAACCCTCGTCGTCGACGTAGAGGCGCTGCGCGTCGAGTCCGCCCGCGAGCGCCGCCATCTCGTCCGCTTCCCGGTTCGAGGCGAAGCCCTTCAGCAGAAGCACGAGATCGTGGTCGGCTCCGGCGTCGACCGCGCGGTACGACTCGAGGAACTCCCGGAACGGCTCGGGGCCGTTCTCCTTGCGGACGAGGTGAACGAGCGCGAGATCCGGCATCGCGACTACCTTGCCAGAATGGTCTTCGGGGAGACGCCGATCGCGGGCGCAGTCCTGATCGAGCTCGAGCCGCAGGTGGACGAGCGCGGCTCGTTCGCCCGAACGTTCGCGGCGGACGAGTTCGCGGCGCACGGGCTCGAGACGCGCGTCGTCCAGTGCAACACCTCCACGAACGTGCGCGCCGGCACGTTGCGCGGCCTGCACTATCAGGTGGCGCCCTATGCAGAGGCGAAGCTCGTGCGTTGCGTGCGCGGCTCGCTCTACGACGTCGTGGTCGACCTGCGGCCCGAGTCGCCGACCTACTGCGCCTGGTACGGCGTCGAGCTCTCCGCGTCGAACCTGCGCATGCTGTTCGTTCCGGCCGGTCTCGCGCACGGGTTCCAGACGCTCGAGGACGACACCGAGGTGCTGTACCAGATGTCCGCGGAGTACTCGGCCGAGCACGCGCGCGGCGTTCGCTGGGACGACCCCGCCTTCGGGATCGAGTGGCCGGACGCGGACGTGCGCACGATCTCGGAACGCGACCGCGACTACGCGGACTACCTGCGCTGAAGCGCGTGCTCGTCACCGGCGCGACGGGCTTCGTCGGGCGACAGGCTCTCGCACCGCTCGCCGCGCGCGGCTACGAGGTGCATGCCGTCGGGCGGCGCGACGTCGACCTGCTGGATCCGGACGCGACGGCGCGGTTCGTGGAGGACCTGCGGCCGACGCACCTGCTCCACTTCGCCTGGTACGCCGAGCCGGGCGCGTTCTGGCAGTCGGCGGAGAACGAACGGTGGCGCGCTGCGAGCGTGCGGCTGCTCGAGGCGTTCGCGGCTTCGGGTGGCACGCGCGCCGCCGTCGCGGGCACCTGCGCCGAGTACGACTGGAGCGGGAGCGGGCTGCTGTCCGAGCGGTCGACGCCGCTCGCGCCTCGCACCCCGTACGGCGAGGCGAAGAACGCGCTGCGCGCGTCGGCGGAGACGCTGAGCCTCTCGCTCGCGTGGGGCCGGATCTTCTTCCTCTACGGGCCGCACGAGGACGAGCGGCGGCTCGTCGCATCCGTCACGCGTGCGCTCCTCGCCGGCCTGCCTGCCCGGACGACGCCTGGACGCCAGGTACGCGACTTCCTGCACGTCGCCGACGTGGGCGCCGCGTTCGCAGCGTTGCTCGACTCCGGCGCCGAGGGTCCTGTGAACGTCGGCTCGGGAGAGGGCGTCGCAGTTGCGGACGTCGTGCAGCGGCTCGCAGCACTCGTCGGCCGTGCCGAGCTCGTCGAGCTCGGTGCGCTCGAGGCTCCGCCGGACGAGCCGCCGCTGCTCGTGGCCGACGTCGGGCGGCTCCGCGACGAGGTCGGCTGGCGGCCGTCGGGGTCGCTCGACGACGGCCTGCGCGATACCGTCGAGTGGTGGCGCGCTACCGCTCGCGGCGCCTGAGCATCAGCAGCGCCTCGGCCACGCGGCGCGCGCCCGGGCTGGGGAGCGTGACGGCGAGCGCGACATAGACGACCGCGCCGACGGCGACGTTGACGCCGAGCGGAGTCGACCACAGTGCGCGTGCCGCGACCACCGCCCCCGTCGCGACGGCAGCCTGCAGGAGATTCGGCGCGAACTCGCGTGCGGCTGCGACGGCGAGGCCGCGGTCTGCGACCGTGAACGAGACCGCCGTCAGCACCTCGGAAGCCGCGACCGCGGCAGCAGCGCCGACGATGCCGACGGTCGGCAGCAACACGACGTTCGCGGCGACGTTGAACGCGGCAGTGAGCAGCGCGACGCGCATGACCGTCCGCTGCCGGTCGCGCGTCGCCAGCGCCTGGCCGAGCACCGAGTTGAACGCCCCGAGCGCGGGCAGCGTCATCGCGATCGCGAGGATGAGCCCGGCGCGGTGGAACTCCTTGCCGTAGAGGAACCCGACGAGCTGGTCGGAGACGGCGGCGCCGCCGAGGGCGAGCGGCAGCACGAAGAAGCCGAGCACCCCTGCGATCGCTGCGGTGAGTGCGGCGGAGCCGGCCGTGCCGTGGGACGCGAGCCGTGGATAGACGGCCGCCATCAGCGGGCCGGTGAGAATGAGCAACTGCGCCGGAATCGCGTAGCCCGCGGCGTAGATTCCGAGCTCGTGCACGCCGCGGAAGATCTCGATCAGGATCGCGTCGGCGCTGAAGATGAGTTGCGTCGCAATCCCGGCGACGAGGAACGGCGCGCCGGAGCGAAGCAGCGCGAGCACCGCGTGCACTGTCGGCAGCTCGAACGGAAGCTCGAAGGAGCGGCGGCCGAGGCGCAGCAGCACGACGTTCGCGACCACCCCCACGACGACCGGCACGGCGGCGAGCCAGACGAGCTGCTTCGTCGCGGCCAGCGCAACCAGGCCAATCGTCGTCGCCGTCACGGAGGCTGCGACCGAGACGAGCGCGAGCGTCGACATCCGCTCGTACGCCTGGAACACGTGGCCGACGCCGAGCGCGTGCACGAAGGCCGACAGCCCGAGCAGTGCGACGACGGCGAACGCGCGACCGGACATCCCGGAGAGCAGCAGCCCGCCGATCAGCAGCGCGTAGAGGACGCCGGCGACGGCCGCCTGCACGACCACGACGGGCCACCCCAGGCGCGGTGTCAGCGTCCGCTCGCGCGCGATCTCGCGCACGGCGAAGGCGGAGAGCCCGGCGTCGGAGACGATCAGCAGGTAGCCGGTCACCGCGACGGCGAAGCGCCATTCGCCGAGCGCGGTCGGCCCGAGCAGCCGTGAGACGACGAGCAGCGTCGCGATGCCGAGTGCCGCCGTGACGACCTGCGCCGCCACGAGTACCGCGCTGTTCCAGGCGAGACTAGGCTTGACCGGATGCTGGCCGAGCTCGTCGACTACGCCGTCCGTCGTTATCACCGCGGGTCGCACCGTCGAGTCGCCGCGTCGTTTGCGGCGTTCGGGGACGGGTCGGCGATCATGCTGCCGCTCGACGCGCTGACCGAGCCCGACCGAATCGAGATCGGGCGCGACGTGCGCGTCCGCGCGCATGCGCGCCTCGAGGTGGTGCGAGCCGTCGCCGGCGGCGAGCCCGGGCGTGTGCGCATCGGCGACGACGTGCAGATCGAGGGGTACTTCAGCGTGTCGGCGGCGGAGTCGGTCACGATCGGCGACGGCGTCCTGATCGGCTCGAACGTCGCGATCCGCGACCACGACCACGGCATCGCGCCCGACCGGCACCGGGCGCGGCAGACGCTCGTCGCGGCGCCCGTGGAGATCGGCGACTTCGTGTGGCTCAGCCAGAACGTCGTCGTGCTCAAAGGCGTCACCATCGGCAGGAACGCAGTCGTCGGCGCCAATGCCGTCGTCACCCGGTCGGTGGTGGAGGGAGCGATCGTCGCCGGTGTGCCGGCGCGCCAGATCGGCTGGATCGACGGTCGCCCGTTCCACACCGGATCTGGCGACGGCTGATCACGGCACGATCCGCAGCTCGGGTGCGCGCGCGGCGAAGCGGCCGCCCCAGTCGCGCACGAACGCGAGCTGCTCCATCACCTCGTCGCGGATGTTCCACGGCAGGATGAAGACGAGATCGGGCCGCGTGCGCCGGATCTCGTCCGGGTCGCGGACGGGGATCCGCGTGCCCGGCAGGTAACGCCCCTGCTTGTGCGGGTTCAGGTCGACGGTGTAGTCGATGAAGTCGCGGCCGATGCCGCAGTAGTTGAGGAGCGTGTTGCCCTTGGCCGGCGCGCCGTAGCCCGCGATCGAGACCCCGGCCTCCTTCTGCCCGATGAAAAAGCTGACGATCTGTCGCTTCTCGCGACGCACGCGGTCGGCGAACGCGAGATACGTCGTGAGCTCCTCGAGCCCGGCCGCGCGCTCGCGCTCGCGTAGCTCGAGCACGCGCCCGCCCGGCTCGCCCCGGGGCGTAGCCCCCAAATCAGACACACCCGGGGGCTCTGGCCTGGACCATGCCTTCGGCCGGGCCTGAGCCCCCGGTGCGTGACCCGCGTAGATCCGGAGCGAGCCGCCGTGTGTCGGGAGCTCCTCCAGGTCGAAGATCGCGAGCCCGTGCCGCTCGAGCGCGCGCGACGCGGTGAGCAGCGAGAAGTACGAGTAGTGCTCGTGGTAGATGGTGTCGAACTGCGCCTCCTCGAGCAGCCGCAGCAGGTGCGGGAACTCGATCGTCAGCACGCCCTCGGGCGCGAGCAGCAGTGCCAGACCCGCGACGAAGTCGTTCAGGTCCGGGACGTGCGCGAGCACGTTGTTCGCGATCAGCAGGTCGGCCGCATGATCGGCGCGCAGGTCGGCCGCCGTATCGCGCCCGAAGAAGCGGACCTCCGTCGGAACGCCCTTTCCGATGGCCACGGCCGCGGTGTTCGCCGTCGGCTCGACGCCCAGCACCGGGATGCCGCGCGCGACGAAGTACTGGAGGAGGTAGCCGTCGTTCGATGCGATCTCGACGACCTTGCTCTCCGCCCCGAGGCCGAGGCGTTCGACGACCGCGTCGGTGTACCGGCGCGCGTGGTCGAGCCAGCCGGTCGAATACGACGAGAAGTAGGCGTAGTCGTCGGAGAAGATCCGCTCGGGCGGCTCGAACGCCTCCAGCTGCACGAGCAGGCACACCTCGCACACGCGCGCACAGAGTGGATAGAACGGCTCCATCCGGCCGAGGTCCTCCTCGCGGAGGAAGTCGTTCGCGACCGGCGAGACTCCCAGGTCGGCGACGACGTGCTCGAGCGGCCCGCCGCAGAGCCGGCAGGCGCTCACCGGGTTGCGGGCTCGCCGCTGTAGTCGCGGATCTGCGCGAGCGTCGCGTCGCGCGTCGAGCCGTCCGCCGCGAGCGTCTTGTACCAGTCGACGATGCTCGTGAGCGCGAGGTCCAGATCACCGTGGGGCCGCCAGCCGAGCGCGCTGCGCGCGCGGCTCGAATCGAGACGGAGCGTCTCTGCCTCATGGGGCTGCAAGCCGTCGGGTGAGCGAAGCTCGATCTCGCTGCCCCAGAGCTCCGAGAGCCGCGCGACGATCGCGCGCACGGCCACCGCGTCGCCCGCGTCGGGGCCGAAGTTCCATGCGCCGGCGAGCGACGGGTCGTCCCAGAGCTTCTCGGCCAGCAGCAGATACCCGCTGTTCGCGTTCACGACGTGCTGCCAGGGACGGACGGCGCCGGGATTGCGGACGACGACCGGTTCGCCGGCGAGTGCGCCGCGCATCACGTCGGGGATCAGGCGATCGGCGGCCCAGTCGCCGCCGCCGATCACGTTGCCGGCACGCGCGGTCGCGAGCGCGGGACCGCCCGGAAACGAGACGCGGTAGGAGGCGGTGACGAGCTCCGACGCCGCCTTGCTCGTGGAGTACGGGTCGTGGCCGCCGAGCGGCTCGGTCTCCGTGTAGGGCGCGCTGCCGACGTGCGGCACGTACACCTTGTCGGTCGTCACGTTCACGACCACGCGGACGTCGCCCACCGCGCGCACCGCTTCGAGCAGGTTGACCGTTCCGAGCACGTTCACCGCGAAGGTGCCGGCCGGGTCGTCGTACGACGCGCGCACGAGCGACTGCGCCGCGAGATGGAAGACGACCTCGGGACGATGCTCGGCGACGGTGCGGCGCAACAGCTCTGCGTCGCGCACGTCACCGGTGACCGAGACGAGATCCTGCGTCACCTCCGCCAGCTCGTACAGCGACGGCTCGGTGGGGACGCCGTTCGCGTAGCCGACCACCTCGGCGCCGAGCTCTGCGAGTTGGAGCGCCAGCCAACTTCCCTTGAACCCCGTGTGGCCGGTGAGCAGGACGCGGCGGCCACGCCAGAAGCTCACGACCAGACCTTCCACGGGGCGCGGCCGCTCCGCCAGAGCTCCTCGAGCTGGCTCTTCTCGCGCATCGTGTCCATCGGCTGCCAGAAGCCGTCGTGCTCGTAGGCCGACAGCTGGTCTTCGGCGGCGAGGCGCCGGAGCGGCTCCTGCTCGAAGACGGTCTCGTCGCCGTCGATGTAGTCGCCGACGCGGGGCGAGAGGACGAAGAAGCCGCCGTTGATCCAGCTGCCGTCGCCCGCGGGCTTCTCGCGGAACTCCGCCACGCGCCCTCCCTCGACGTCGAGAGCGCCGAAGCGGCCGCCGGGCTGCACGGCGGTGACGGTGCCGAGCCTCCCCTCCGCACGGTGGAACTCGAGCAGGCGCGCGAGGTCGACGTTCGCGAGGCCGTCGCCGTAGGTGAGGCAGAACTCCTCATCGCCGACGTACGGGAGCACGCGCTTCAGGCGGCCGCCCGTCTGCGTGTCGTCGCCGGTGTCGACGAGGGTCACGCGCCAGGGCTCGGCGCTCGACTGGTGCACCTCCATGGCGCCGCGCGCCACGTCGAAGGTGACGTCGCAGGTGTGCAAGTAGTAGTTCGCGAAGTACTCCTTGATCATGTAGCCGCGGTAGCCGAGGCAGATCACGAAGTCGTTCAGGCCGTGCGCCGAGTAGATCTTCATGATGTGCCAGAGGATCGGCATCCCGCCGATCTCGACCATCGGCTTCGGGCGAACGCTCGTCTCCTCGCTGAGCCGCGTGCCCATTCCGCCGGCGAGGATGACCGTCTTCATCGAGGCGAGCGTACCGCGGGAGCCGGACTAGACTGATCGCCCGTGCCTCTCTCCCGCGATCTCCGCGAGTGGATTGCCCTGCTGGAGCGCGAGGGCGAGCTCGTCCGCGTCGCCGCAGAGGTCGACCCTGACCTGGAGATCACGGAGATCGTCGACCGCACGGTCAAGGCCGGCGGCCCGGCGCTCCTTTTCCAAAACCCCAGAGGCGCAGCGCATCCGCTGTTGATCAACCAGTTCGGAACCGAGCGGCGCATGTGCCTCGCGTTCGGCGTCGCGTCGCTCGACGAGCTCGGCGAACGGGTGAGCGGCATCCTCGAGATGCAGCCGCCGACCGGGCTGATGGACAAGGTGCGCGGCCTCCAGAAGCTGAAGTCGATCGCCGACTCGCGCGCGCGCACCGTGCGCAACGGTCCGGTGCAGGAGATCGTCCTGCAGGGCGACGACGTCGATCTCGGACTGCTGCCGATCCAGCGCTGCTGGCCCGGCGACCCCGCGCCGTTCATCACGCTGCCTGCCGTGTTCACGCGCGACCCGCGCACCGGCGGCCGCAACGTCGGCATGTACCGCATGCAGGTCGTCGACCGGAACACGACGTTCATGCACTGGCAGATCCACAAGGACGGGCGCGCCGACTGGCTCGCCACCGACGGCCGCATCCCCGTCGCCGTCGCGCTCGGGCTCGATCCGATCACTGCGTACTCCGCGAGCGCGCCGTTGCCGAAGCACATCGACGAGCTGATGCTCGCGGGCTTCTTCCGCGGCGAGCCGGTCGACCTGGTCAAGGGCGTCACCGTCGATCTCGAGGTTCCCGCCCACGCGGAGATCGTGCTCGAGGGCTACATCGACAAGGACGAGCTCGGCACCGAAGGCCCGTTCGGCGACCACACCGGCTTCTACACGCCGCCGGAGCCCTTCCCGGTGTTCCACATCACCGCGATGACGATGCGACGTGACGCGATCTATCCGTCGATCGTCGTCGGCAAGCCGGTGCAGGAGGACGCCTGGCTTGGCAAGGCGACCGAGCGCATCTTCCTGCCCGCCGTGCGCGCGACCGTGCCGGAGATCGTCGACTACGACCTTCCCGTCGCCGGCGCGTTCCACAACTGCTGCATCGTCTCGATCGAGAAGGCGTTCCCCGGTCACGCGCAGAAGGTGATGCACGC
>JANMWV010000552.1:0-3086 GCA_031394165.1 Actinomycetes bacterium | reverse complement strand
CGTACGTGCCGCCCCACCCGAGCACGAGCACCTTCGCGTCGCCGTCGGGATCGTCGACCTCGAGCTCGGGGATGTCGCCCGCGATGCCCGCGACCTTCTGCGCACGCAGGCGCGTCATCAGGTCGTGGTTCTCGGGGTCGTACGAGATGTTCCCCGTGCGGTCCGCCTTCTCGAGGCCGCCGATGCGATGCTCGAGACCCGGCGTGCCCGGCACCGCCCACGGACGCGCGAGCGTGTGCTCGTCGCGCAGGTAGGGCAGGAACTCGCCCTCGGCATTCAGCTCCGTCGTGAACGGGGTCGAGATGTCGGGCAGCGCGTCAACGTCCGGCAGCAGCCACGGCTCGGAGCCGTTCGCGAGATACGCGTCGGAGAGCAGATACACGGGCGTGCGGTACTTCAACGCGATGCGCGCGGCCTCGATCGCGGCGTGGAAGCAGTCGGACGGCGACTTCGCTGCGACGACGGGAACGGGCGACTCGCCGTTACGCCCGAACAGCACCATCAGCAGATCGGTCTGCTCCGGCTTCGTCGGCATCCCCGTCGACGGGCCGGCGCGCTGGACGTCGCAGATCAGGAGCGGCAGCTCGAGCATGATTGCGAGCCCGATCGTCTCGGCCTTGAGCACGACGCCCGGCCCGGCCGAGGTGGTCACGGCGAGCGCCCCGCCGAAGGCGGCGCCGACCGCTGCGCCGGCGGCGGCGATTTCGTCCTCCGCCTGGAAGGTGCGCACGCCGAAGTTCTTGTAGCCCGCGAGCTCCTCGAGCACGGCGCTCGCCGGCGTGATCGGATACGCGCCCAGGAAGAGCGGCAGGCCGGAAAGCTTCGACGCGGCCACGAGCCCGTACGACAACGCTTGATTGCCGGTGATGTTCCGGTACACACCCGGCGCCATCTCCGCCGGCTTGATCTCGTACGTGACCGAGAACGACTCCGTCGTCTCGCCGAACGCGTAGCCCGCTTGCAGCGCCTTGATGTTCGCAGCCGCGATCTCCGGTCGCTTGGCGCCGAACTTGTCCTGGAGGAAGGCGACCGTCGTGTCGACCGGGCGGCCGTACAGCCACGACATCAGCCCCAGCGCGAACATGTTCTTCGAGCGCTCGGCCTCGCGCGGCGTCACGCCCGCGATCTCCTTCAGCGCTCCGACCGTCAGCGTCGTCAGCGGCACCTTGTGCAGCTGGTACTCGTCGAGCGAGCCGTCCTCGAGCGGGTTCGCCGCGTAGCCCGCCTTCTGCAGGTTGCGCTCGGTGAACGCGTCCGCGTCGAGGATCAGCGTGCCGCCCTTCGGCAAGTCTCTGATGTTCGTCTTCAGCGCCGCGGGGTTCATCGCCACGAGCACGTTCGGCTGGTCGCCGGGCGTGAGGATGTCGTGGTCGGCGAAGTGCAGCTGGAAGCCGGAGACGCCCGGCAGCGAGCCTGCCGGCGCGCGGATCTCCGCCGGGAAGTCCGGCAGCGTCGAGATGTCGTTGCCGACAAGCGCGGTCTCCGAGGTGAACTGCGAGCCGGTGAGCTGCATGCCGTCGCCGGAATCGCCCGCGAAGCGGACGATCACCTGAGAGAGCTGCTCGACGGGCTTGGCCACCGCACTCACAGGTATAGCGGAAGGGAGGGGACGTCAGGTCCGGGGAAAACCCCGAAAAGCGTCAGCTCAGCGGGTGGCGAGCAGCAGCGCGTTCCCGGAAGGGTCGCGCACGAGCACGCCGCCGTCGCGCTGCTCCGGCTCCTGGCCGGCGTCGGCGACGCGCGCGACGACGCGATCGAGCTCCGCCGCGTCGGGCACCAGGATCGCCGCGTGCCGCAGCGTCGCGATGCCGGGCGGCGCCGGCTGCGCGCCCGCGCTCTCCCAGATGTTCGCGCCGATGTGATGGTGATAGCCGCCCGCGCCGTGGAAGGCCGCCATGTCGCGCAGTGCCGCCATCAGCGGCATCCCGAGCACGTCGCCGTAGAACGCGACCGTGCTCGGCACGTCGGCGACGCGGAGGTGCGTGTGGCCGACGATCGTGCCGTCGGGGAGGCCGTCGAACGGCTCGGCCCCGGCGTCGCCGAGCTCGGCGAGCAGGTCGTCGACGTCGAGCGGCAGGGTCGTCAGCAGCTCGCCGACGCGTCCCTCCCACAGCGCGCGCGGACGGTCGGCGTAGATCTCGATGCCGTGATGGTCGGGGTCCCGCAGGTAGATCGCCTCGCTGACGGCGTGATCGGAGAGACCCGTGAGCGCGACCCGGTCGCGCGCGGCGTGCGCAAGCCAGCGCGCGAGGCTTGCGCGGTCGGGCACGAGCAACGCGACGTGGTACAGGCCCGTGTGCCCGGTGTCGGGTTGCGCGCCCGGCTCCTCGACGAACCGCAGCACCTCCGTGCCCGCGCCCAGGCCTGCACCAGTGCCGAGCGACGCACGGCCGTCGCTGCGCTCGAGCACGCGCAGGCCGATCTCGCGCTGCCAGTAGTCGAGCGTGCGATCGAGGTCGGCGACCGTCAGCTCGACGGCGCCCATGCTCGTCTCGGGCGCGATCTCCATGCGCTCGACGATAGCCGGGTCAACCCTTGGTGTGCTTCAACGCGGACTCCTGCTCCTGCGCCGCGCTCAGGGAGAGCGCGCCGCTGCACACCTTTGCGTTCAGCTCGTTCTCGATCCGGTCGACCTCGGAGGCGCGCGGATAGGGCTCGGGCCAGAGGTTCCGCGGATCGGTGGGATGGCCGCCGAGCTCGAGGCTGACGAGGTGGTCTTCCTGGTAGTCCGACCGCGATCCTGTCTCGCCGTACAGGAGCATCTGCTTCACCTTGAGCGCGTTCGTGTACTCGACAGGCGGGCGAATCGTATGCGTCCACCCGCGGCGGCAGATGGTCGAGCCGATGTTCGCCTGCGTCACGTCGGGGTTGATCACGCCGGGCGTGCGTGCCGGATCGGCGAGCACGGCGCCTCCGGCGGGCGACCCGCGACGCTCGACGTGGAGCACGAGCGCGAAGAGCAACAGGGCCACGGCCCCGAGCACGAGCAGCCAGCGCGTGTTCAACTTATCTGGACCGTACGGCGTACGCGCCGCGTCCTGCAAGACGCTCGTCGAGACCTGTCCGCAGCACGAGCGCACCGGCAA
>JANMWV010000532.1:0-13225 GCA_031394165.1 Actinomycetes bacterium | reverse complement strand
ATCCATCATAAAACTTATAGTTCCAGTTGGTGCAAGGACACTTGCTTGTGCATTTCGAAAGCCATTTATCTCACCGATATTAAGTGCATCGTCCCACGCCACGCGCGCCGCCGACAGCATGTCCGCCGGCACCGAATCGGTGTGCTGGATGTTGCCGACCGCGGCGCGGTGCTTCGCGATCACGCCGATCATCGGCGCGCGGTTCACCTGGTACCCCTCGAACGGCCCCATGCGCGACGCGATCTCCGCCGACTTGCGGTACGCGCGGCCGGTCATGAGCGCCGTGATGCCCGCGGCATACGCGCGACCCTCGTCGGAGTCGTACGGCAGGCCGCGCGCCATCAACAGCGCGCCGAGGTTCGCGTAGCCGAGGCCGAGCTGGCGGAAGCGCTTCGCGTTGCGGCCGATCTCGGGCGTCGGATACGACGAGTAGCCGACGAGGATCTCCTGGGCGAGGAAGACGACGTCGCACGCGTGCTCGAACGCCTCCACGTCGAGCTCGCCGTCCTCGCGGCGGAACTTCATCAGGTTCAGCGACGCGAGGTTGCACGCGGAGTCGTCGATCGACATGTACTCCGAGCACGGGTTGGACGCGTTGATGCGTCCGGTGTTCGGCAGCGTGTGCCACGCGTTGATCGTCGTGTCGTACTGCAGGCCCGGATCGGCGCACTCCCATCCTGCCGCTGCGATCTGCCTGAGCAGGTCGCGCGCGTCGACGGTCTCGACGACCGAGCCGTCGGTGCGGGCTGTGAGGTTGAACTCGCCGCCCTCGACCGCCGCCTCCATGAACGCGTCGCTGACGCGCACCGAGTTGTTCGCGTTCTGGTACTGGATCGACGCCCAGTCCGGCGAGTCGAGCGACATGTCGTAGCCGGCCTGCTCGAGGACGCGCGCCTTGCGCTCCTCCTTGGCCTTGCACCAGATGAACTCCTCGATGTCCGGATGGTCGACGTCGAGCACGACCATCTTCGCGGCGCGCCGCGTCTTGCCGCCCGACTTGATCGTGCCGGCGGACGAGTCGGCGCCGCGCATGAACGACACGGGGCCGGAGGCGTAGCCGCCCTTCGACAGCTGCTCCTTCGAGGAGCGCAGGTCGGAGAGGTTGACGCCGGCGCCGGAGCCGCCGCGGAAGATGACGCCCTCGCGGCGGATCCAGTCGAGGATCGAGTCCATCGTGTCGTCGATCGAGAGGATGAAGCACGCAGAGCACTGCGGCTTCTCCTCGAAGCCGACGTTGAACCAGACGGGACTGTTGAACGAGGCGTACTGGTTGACGAGGATCGTCTTCAACTCGGCCTCGAACGTGCCGGCCTCCTCGTCGTCGGCGAAGTAGCCGCCCTGCTTGCCCCAGGCGACGGCCGTGTCGACGACGCGGCCGACCATCTGCTTCACGCTGGACTCGCGCTCCGGCGAGGAGAGGCGGCCGCGGAAGTACTTCTGCGCGACGATGTTCGCCGCGGTCTGGGACCAGAACTTGGGGAACTCGACGCCGCGCTGCTCGAACGTCGGGCCGTCGCGGCCCGGGATGACGGCGTCCCGCTGCTCCCACTCGATCTCGTCGAACGGGTCGCGGCCCGGGATGGTGAAGAACCGGCGCACGCCGAGGCGCGCGGCCTCGTCCACGACGGCGTTGACCACCTCTTCGGTGGTCTGATCCGTGCTCTGGATGTGGTCTACGCTCGCCATGCCGATCCTCCGATTTTAGCTTTTTCGCCTCGGGTTCCCGTCCCCGTTTCCCGTCCCCGCCGGGGCCGCTTGGCAGGCTGCAGGGGGACCGCGCAGGGTAGAAGGGGCACCGGACGACGCTGCACTTCGCTCGAGACGCTGCGCTTCGCTCGCTTCACGGGGGAAACCATGTTTCCCCCGTGGGCCCCCTTCTTTCTGTGCTCGCGGCCGGCGAAATCATTGCTGCGCGGAGCAAGCTCCGCTCCGCGACGGAGATCGCTTCCGTTAGAGCGTCAACTGCGCTTGTCGCCCGCCGGCGCAGGCGCCGGGGCCGGGGTGACGCGGCGAGCCTGGACCCGCCGGGCGAACCACGTGGCCGCCGCGGCGGCGAGGAGCAGGAGCGCGAGCGCGGCGAGCACGATCAGCGGCAGCGGGATCGACTGGGCGTCGGTCGGCGTCCAGCTCCCGAGCACGCCGTTGTTGTGCGAGGACGGCCCATTCGAGTTCGGGCCGTTCGAGTTCGGGCCGCTCGCGTTCGGGCCGCTGCTCGGGCCGCTCGAGCCAGCTCCGGGGCCGTTGCCGCGGTCCTGGCGGATCGCGGCGAGCAGCGCCCGCTGGATGTCGTCCGTCGCGCTCGAGTAGTTCTGCACGTCCACATACGCGTTCAGGTGCTGGATCGCCTGCGTGTAGCAGGGGATCGCGTAGACCCCGTCGACGCGGTTGTTGTTGAGCCAGTCGTTGACGACGGCGAGCCAGCAGTCGCCCGTCGCGGTCGCGGTCGCGGCCGGAGCCGCGGCGGCGCCGGGAGCCCTGGCTGCGAGAAGCGCGAGCGTTGCCACGACTGAGGCAAGGGCGATTCTCGTCCAGGTGCGTCGCTTGGGAATGGCAGTCCTTGTTCCAGCATCGAGCCGCAGCACGCGTCGCGCGCCGTCGGCCTCCTCCAGCAGTGTCCCCGACCGGGGTGTTCTCGCAGTTATGCCCAAGTAAACCGTTTGTGAACAGCCGGTCGCCAGGTTCGCGAATGCTAGCGTCCTTGCCCGTGCGCGCCGCCGGCGAACGGTTGGCGGGCCTCGAGCCCGCAGACGCCGCGCCCACCCTCGTCGCGGCTGTCCTCGGCTTCTGCGCGCTCTTCTTCAGCGGCGGCTACGACGACACCAGGCTCGTCTGGATCGGCGGGGCGGCGCTCGTGGCGGCGGCCCTCCTCGCCGCGGCCGCGTTCACGCGTGTCGTCCCGGCGCCGCGCCTCGACGCGCCGGTCGCCGCCTTCGTCGGCAGCCTCTTCGGGCTCGCGGCCTGGGCCGGCGTCTCGACCCTCTGGTCGAGCTCGCCGGACCGGTCGTGGGCGACCACGAACCGGACGCGCGTCTACGCGGCGTTCGCCCTGCTCGGACTGCTGCTCTCCGCCCTCGTGCCGCGGGTCTCGGGCGTCGCCGCGGCCGCCGCCGCGCTGCTCGGCCTCGTGCTCGGCTGGGCGCTGCTCGCGAAATGCGTGCCCGGGCTCTATCCCGACTACGGCCGCGTCGCCCGCCTGCGCGCCCCGGTCGCCTACTGGAACGAGCTCGCGCTGCTCTGTGTCGTCGCCGTTCCCCTGGCGTTGTGGCTCGCGTCGGCGCGCGACCGGCGCCCGGTGGCACGTGCGGCCGGCGTCCTGCTCCTCTTCGCAGCGACCGTCGCGCTGCTCCTGACCTACTCCCGGGTCGGCGTGCTGCTCGCGTGCCTGGCGGCGGCTGCGTGGGCCCTGCTGGAGCGCGACCGGGTCGAGAGCCTCGCGGTGCTCGCGCTCGGCGGCGGCGCGGGCGCAGCCGTCTTCGGGATCGCCCTCGCGCTTCCCGGCATCAGCGCCGACCGCCAGCCGCGCTCCGTCCGGGCGCACGACGGCTGGATCTTCGCGCTGGCGCTCCTCGTCGGCGGCGCGCTCGTCTTCGCCGTGGCGCACGGTCTCGCCAGGCTCGAGGCGCGCCGCCCGCTCGCGCCGGAGCGCCGCCGCCGCGTCGAGCGCGTCGCCGGCATCGCGGCGCTGGCGGTCGCCGTCGCCGGGATCGCCGCGAGCGTCGTCTTCGCCGGGCGGATCTGGAGCGAGTTCACCAACCCCGTCACGAGCCAGATCGCCTCGAGCAAGGGCCGCTACACGAGCTTCAACTCGAGCAACCGCTGGCGCTGGTGGGGGGAGGAGTGGCACGCCTTCACGGCGCATCCCGGTGGAGGCACGGGTGCAGGCACGTTCGAGCTGACCGACCGCGCGCACCGGCAGAGCCCGCTCGTCACGACCGAGCCGCACAACGTGCCGCTGCAGTTCCTCGGCGAGCTGGGCATCGTCGGCTTCCTGCTCTACGTCGGTGCGGCCGCTGCGGCGGCAGTCGCGGTCGTCCGCGCGCGTCGCCGCGCAGCGGATGTGGCCGAGCGCGCCGCGGTGACGGCGATCGCGGTCGGGCTCGCTGCGTTCGCAGCGCACACGGTCGTCGACATGGACTGGAACTACGTCGCCACCTGCGGGCCGCTGCTCCTGCTCGCGGGCCTGCTGGTCGGCCGGTCGGCGCCGCCGGTCGAAGCGCCCGCACGCGCCTCACGCCGGCCGCTGCTCGCGGCCGGGGCCGTGCTGTTCGCGCTCGCCGCCCTCTACTCGCTGGCGGCGCCGTGGCTCGCGCGGCGCGAGCTCGCGACCGCCGTGAGCGCGGCCGCGGCGAAGAAGGCGCACGGCTACGACCCGCTCTCGACCGCCGCGCTCATCGACTGGGCCGCCTTCGAGGACGCGGGCGGCAACGTGCTGAAGGCAAACGATCTCTACCGCCGCGCCGTGTCGCTCGAGCCGACCTCGAGCGAGACCTGGTACGCGCTCGGCCTCTTCCTCTCCGAGCACAACGCCTGGAAGCCGGCCTACGAGGCGTTCAGCAGCGCGTGGCGGTACGACCGGTTCGGGCCCGCAGGCATTCCGTGCGGCAGCCTCGACCAGGCCCGCCACAAGGCGCTCGGCACGTGGCCGGCTAGCTGCCCCCGAGGACGACCACGAGCTGCGACCCCCTGAGCTCCGCCCTGCGGATGCCGTCGACCGGAGCGACGACGCGGACGGCGGCGTCGCGCGCGAGCCGCCGGGCTTCCTGCACGTAGCCCGGGACGTACAGCACCATCGAGCGCGCGTAGTCGTGGCGCGGCGCGTCCGCGGAGTGCGAGGCGCCGTAGCCGAGCGTCTGCAGGCTCGTCGCCTCGGCGCCCGCGGCGCCGTTGACGCCGTTGCCGTTCAGGACGAGCACGGAGAGCCGCGCGCGCGCCTGCAGCGGGCGCAGCGGCACCGAGGCGACCCTGCGAACGTGCTGCGTGGGGAGAGCCTTGTGAGAGGCCGCGGCCGCGGTCACGTGCGTGCGCAGCGGCGCCGCGAGCCGCGTCGCGCCGATGCCGATCAACGCGACGAGCTCGATCGCTGCGACGACCCCGACGACGACGGTCGCGGTGCGCCACGGGAAGGCGTTCGGAAGCTGGTTTGCGTGCTCCACGGCCCGAACCGATTCGTCGGTCCGGCGCGGCTTCCTGCTACTGCGTGACCCAGTCCCACGTCTCGGCGAGCCCGCCCGGCAGCGCGGCCTCGGGCCGCCAGCCCAGGTCGCGCGCTGCGAGCGAGCAGTCGAGCACGCTGCGCTGGAGCTCGCCGAGCCGCCCCGGCGCGAGCTCGGGCTCCCGGTGGATGCCGCTCACCTGCTGGATCGCCTCGTACAGCTCGAGCACCGAGGTCTCCGTTCCCGTGCCGACGTTGTAGACGCCGCCGCCGTCGTGCTCGAGCGCTGCGAGCATCGCACGCACGACGTCGCGCACGAAGACGTAGTCGCGCGTCTGGGTGCCGTCGCCGTAGATCCTCGGCGTGCCGCCGTCGCGCAGCAGGCCCATGAAGATCGCGACGACGCCCGCCTCGCCGTGCGGCTCCTGCCGCGGGCCGTAGACGTTGCCGAAACGGAGCGAGACGTGGCGCGTCCCGTGGAGCCGGTTCCAGGTGGAGAGGTACTCCTCACCGCAGAGCTTCGACGTCCCGTACGGCGCGAGCGGCTGCCGGGGCGCGGTCTCCGGCGCGGGCCTGTCGCATTCGCCGTAGATGGCGCCACCGGTGGACGAGAAGACGATCGTGGCGCCGTGGCGCCGCGCGGCCTCGAGGACGCGCACCGTGCCGAGCACGTTCACGTCGGCGTCGTAGTCGGGTCGCTCCACCGACGTCCGGACGTCGGCCTGCGCCGCGAGGTGGAAGACCGCCTCGGGCTGCACGGCGTCGAACGTCGCGTCCGGAGCACGGATGTCCGCGACGTGCAGCGCTGCGCCATCCGCGACCCGCTCGCGCCTGCCCTTCGAGAGGTCGTCGAGGACGTGCACCTCGTCGCCGCGCGCGAGCAGCGCCTCCACGACGTGCGAGCCGATGAATCCTGCGCCGCCGGTCACGATCGCCCGCATCCGCTCGTATCCCCGCATCCACTCGTATCCTAGGGCGGTGGGACTCTTCCTCGTGCTCGAAGGCATCGACGGCTCCGGCAAGGGGACGCAGGCCGCGCTGCTCGCCGAGACGGCGGTCGCCCAGGGGCGCACCATCGCGTCGTTCAGCTTCCCGCTGTACGACGGCAACCCGTTCAGCCGCGCGATCGGGCAGTACCTGAACGGAGAGCTCGGCGCGCTCGACGAGGTGCACCCCGCGCTGTCGGCGTTGCTCTACGCGTGCGACCGCTTTCACGCGCGCCCCGACCTCGTCCGCGCGATCGGCGAATGCGACCTCGTCGTCTGCGACCGCTACGTCGCGTCGAATCTCGCGCACCAGGGCTCGCAGCTCGCGGGCGAGGAGCGGAAGCGGCTGCTCGACTGGCTGGACGAGATCGAGTACGGAGAGTTCGAGCTGCCGAAGCCGGACCTCGTCGTGCTGCTCGACGCGCACCCGAAGCTCGCGCGTGGGCTCGTGGCGAAGAAGGGCGCCCGCTCGTACACGACGCTCGAGGCCGACATCCTCGAATCGGACGAGGCGCACGGCGACGCGTCGCGCGAGATCTACCTCGAGCTCGCCCGTCGCGACGGCTGGCGCGTGGTCGGCGCCGCGCGCGAAGATGGGGGCGTGCGCAGCGTCGACGAGATCGCAGCCGAGATCTGGGCGGCCGTGGAGCCACTGCTATGAGCTTCGACGTGCTCCCCGAGCAGCGCGAGGCGAAGGCGCTGCTCACCTCGGCGCTCGCCGAGGGGCCGGCGCACGCGTACCTCCTCCACGGGCCGCCCGGCGTCGGCAAGCGCGACCTTGCGCTGCTCTTCGCCGCGGAGCTGCTCGGCGACCACGCGCGCGTGGCGCGGCGCACGCATCCCGATCTCTACGTGCTGGAGCCGCTCGGCGACCAGATCCGCATCGACGACATCCGCGAGCTGCGGCGCGACCTGCACATGCGCCCGTTCGAGGCCTCGCGCCGCGTCTATCTCGTCTTCGGCGCCGACACGATGAACGAGGACGCCGCCGACGCCCTGCTGAAGGATCTCGAGGAGCCGCCGCCGTACGCGGTGATCCTGCTCGTCGCGAACGACATCGGGCCGCTGCCGGAGACGATCCGCTCGCGCTGCCAGCCCATCCCGTTCCGGCGGCTGTCGGAGCGCGCCGTCCGCGAGGCGATCCGCGCGCGCGCGCCCGAGCTCGCCGACGAGCAGGTGACGACGCTCGCCCGCGTGGCCGGCGGACGGCTCGACCGCGCCGCGCGGCTGCTCGATCCCGCCGCCGCGCAGCGCCGCGAGGCATTGCTCGAGATCGCGCGGGCGGTGTACCTCGACGCGGAGTTCGACCCCGCGGCAGGGGCGGAGGCGCTCCTCGCCGGCATCGCCGAGCGTGGCCTCGAGGCGAAGGAGAAGGCCGAGGAGTCGGTCGTGTCGCTCGAGCTCACCGGCCGCGAGGCCGAGCAGCGCGTCCGGCGCGCGCAGCGCGGCGCCGAGCGGGACGAGCTCCTGGCCGTGCTCGAGGAGCTCGAGTGGTGGTACCGCGACCTCGTGGTCGTCGCCGCGGGCGCCGAGGCCGCGGCCGTGCACGTCGACCGGCTGGCGGAGCTCCGTGTGGACGCCACGCTGGAGCGGCTCCTCGGGGCCGAGGAGGCCTGTGAGATCGTGCGCGCGGCGTGGCGGCAGGCCGAGGAGCTCCAGCTCTCGGCGCAGCTCGCGCTCGAGGCGCTGCTCGTGCGGCTGCGGCGGGCGCTCGCCGGGCCCGTGCTCGCCAAGGCGTAAGCACGCGCAGAAGGGGGATTTGCCCCGGTTCCGACCGGGGCTATCTTGAGAGCTGTCTCGACCGCAAGTTTTCCGGCCCGCGGCCCTCTCTGTATGCACACCGCTCATCTCGAGCATCCCACCGAGAGGACAAAACCAGTGAAGCGTCTCACCCTCATCGCCCTCGCCGCCGCCGTTCTCGGCGTCTGGCCGGCCGCCTCGAGCGCGGCCACCTTCACGGGAGTCGTCGTCGCCAAGCAGCACGGCGCGCTCCTCGTGGCCTCGCCGGCCGGCGTGATCCGCACCGTCTCCGGCAGCGCGGCCATCGGCTCGCGCATCACGCTCTCCGGCGGGCACGCGGTCGTCGTCGGCCGGGCGCACACCGCCCGCATCCGCGGCATCGTCGTGCGCCGCGTCGGCCAGATCGTGTTCCTCTCCAGCAACAGGCACCTCGTCGCCGTCCACCTCGGCGCCCGCAGGCTCGCGTCGGTCGCGACGACGCCGCCCCCGGCGATCCCGCCGGCGACCACGACCACGCCCCCCACGACGACGCCGTTGGTTCCCGGGCAGGTCGTCTCGTCGCAGGTGACGATCCAGAACGGCGAGCTCGACGAGGACTCGACGCAGAACCTCGGCTCCTCGGGTGCGAGCACGCTCCAGGTGCAGGCGACCGTCTCCGCGGTCGGAGTCGGCACCGTGACGCTCACCGTCGGCACGCAGACGCTGACCGTACCGCTGCCCGGCGGCCTGACGCTGCCCGCGTCCATGGTGGGCCAGACCGTGACGCTCTCGCTCTCGCTCGGCGGTCAGAACGGCCAGAGCGGCGACGATCAGGGCGACGACCAGGGCGACGACAACAACGACGACAGCAACGACGACAGCGGCGACAGCGGTGGGGGCAGCGACGACTAGCGCGCCCGAACCGGACCACGTTCGCGGCCGTCCCGACCTCGGGGCGGCCGCTGCGCGGACCGAGGAGCTCTACGCGCACCACGGGCGGCTCGTCCTGGGCCTCTGCCGCGCCTTGCTCCGCGACGCGGCGGAGGGTGAGGACGCCGCGCAGCAGACGTTCCTGTCGGCGCACCGCTCGCTCGTGAACGGGGCCGTCCCGCAGGAGCCGGCGGCCTGGCTCGCGACGATCGCCCGCAACGAGTGCTGGGCCCGGATCCGTTCGGGCATGCGCCGGCCGTTGCCGACGGCCGACGTGGAAGGCGAGCTTTCGACCTCCGATCCGCTGGCGGAGGCGATTCGCAGCGCCGATCTCGCCGCGATGTGGGCCGCGATCGCCGAGCTGCCTCGCCCGCAGCGCGACGCGCTGCTCCTGCGGGAGTTCGGCGGGCTCTCGTACGAGGAGCTCGCGGGCGCGCTCGCCGTCACCGGCGCGGCCGTCGAGTCGCTGCTCTTCCGGGCTCGCCAGGGCGTCCGTGTACGCCTGGAGGCGGCGTATGCCGGCCTCACCGGCGGTACGTGGCTCGACGCGCTCGCCCGGTTCGGCGGCCTCGGAGGTGGCCTGGCCCCGGTCGCGGCGAAGGTCGCAGCCGTCGGCGTCGGTGCGGCCGTGGCGACGGGCGGTGCGGTCGTCGCGCCTCGGTTGCTCGAGCAACACACGCAACCCGCGCCGGCGAAGCACGCAAGCACGCAGCCGGCCGCGCCCCGGCAGGTTGCCGCGCCGCTCGCGCCGCTCAGGCTCGTCCGGGCGGCGGCGCGCCACACGGTTGCCCTCGTCGGCGGATCCTCCGCCGGCGACCACCGGTCGAGCGGCGAGGATCGCGCGAGCGGCGGCGACCGTGGGACCCCCGGAGGCGAGGCAGCGGACTCGGGCGACGAGCGCACCGCGATCGCGGCGCCCACTCGCGACCACGAGACGGACGGGACGCCTCCGACACGAACCGACGCGAAGACGCACGACGGCACGTCCTCGAACGACGGTCGCGAGGCCGACACGGGTGAGTCGAGCCACGGAGGGGACGCCGCACCGGCACCGAATCCGGCCGTGACGGTCACCGTTGCGATCGAGGAGCCGCCGCCCGTCGAGGGCGAAAGCGCCCCCGGCAGCGACCACTAGGCCGTAACGTAAACACCCTGTAATACCACTTGTAAATGGGTTGCCGGACCGGGCAACCTCACACACACTGTGTCTCCTGGCGTGCTCGGGCGGGGCGCGCCTCAACCATGTTCCCTCAGGAACGAGCAGATTTGGCAGCAGTACCGTCCATAGGTCGTGCAGCTCGAGTCGAAGGAGCACCCGCTCCCGAAGCGGACCTCACCCGTGCGCTCTACGAGCAGTACGGCAACCAACTGTTCCGTTACTGCCTGCACCAGCTCGGCTCCCGCGAGGAGGCCGAGGACGCCGTGCAGAGCACGTTCCTCAACGCCTTCCGCGGCATCAAGCGCGGCGTCGTGCCGGAGCTCGAGTCGGCCTGGCTGTTCAAGATCGCGCACAACGTCTGCCTGTCGCGCCGCCGCACGTCGTGGCGTCGCGGGCGGATCGAGTCGCCGACCGACTTCGACGTCGTCCAGGAGCTGACGCCCGCGCCGTCGCGGCGCGCCGACGAGCTGATCGGGCTCCAGGACGTGCTCGAGCAGATGCCGGAGAACCAGCGCCGCGCGATCCTCCTGCGCGAGTGGCAAGGGCTGTCGTACCGGGAGATCGGCGAGGAGCTCGAGCTCTCGCAGGCGGCGGTCGAGACGCTGATCTTCCGTGCGCGCCGCTCGCTCGCCGCCGGGCTGGAGGAGCCGCCGGAGGCGAAGCGCCGGCTCGCGCGCGGCGCGGATCTCGGCAACATCCTCGCCGGCCTCAAGTCGCTGCTCGTCGGCGGTGGGGCCGCCGCCAAGGTCGCCGCGACCGTCGCCGTCGTCAGCGCGAGCACCGTCGTCGCAGCGGCTCCCATCCAGCAGAGTCACGCGCGCTCGCATCAGCCGCAGGCGCCGGTTGCGCCGGTGCCCGTGAGCACGCCGTCCTCACCCGCCGTGGGAGCGGTTGCCGGTCCGGCCACCTCGTTCCCGCGCACGGCGGCGAAGCCTGGCGCGACGCTGCGCAGGCCGCTGCGGCTCGGGCTCTTCGCCGGGCTCGGTGCCGCGAGCACCAGGGTGTCGGCTCCGGACGACAGCACGGTCGCGACGCCGCCCGCCCCGTCGACGCCCGCGACCCCCGAGCCCGTTTCCGTCGGGCCGGCTCCCGCCGCGCCGGCCGCGGCCGAGGTGCAGAGCCAGGCGCCCGCCCCTGCCCAGCCGGCGCCGCAGGCCGCCGAGCCGCAGCACGCGCCCGCCGCACCTGCGAAGACGGAGAACAACGCCTCCGCGGCACCGGCCGCCTCCCAGGCGAAGGAGAGCGGCTCGAAAGGCAGCGATTCCTCGAAGGGCAGCGGCTCCGCCGTGACGACCCCGCCCGTCGTGGCGATCACGCCCGTGCAGCCGTCCCCGGGCTCGTCGAAGGGCGGCGATCGGGCCGGGCGCGACGCCAAGCGTGGCGACACGAAGAAGACGAGCGCACCGATCGTGGCGCTGCCGCCGGTCACCCTCTCGGTGCAGCCGGCGACCACGGCCACGGCGCTTCTCGTGACGACCTCCACGGCGACGACCACGGCCACGGCGACGACTCCGGCAGCGCCGGTGCAGACGCCGCCCGGCACAGTGCCGCTCCCGCTCCCGGTCGCGGCGCCGTCGCCCACGAGCGTGCCGGCCACCTTCGCCACCGCCGCCGCCGCACCCGCCTCGGTGCGGGCAGCCCCGGGCCGGAATAAGGACAAGCGGGACCGGGGCGGCAACGGCACCAGCGGCAACGACAACCACTAGCACCTCACCGGTAGCGCCCGACTCGTAGCGCTCGAGCGGGGGGAGCTCCAGAACGACGAAGGGCCGGCGTGAGCCGGCCCTTCGCGATGCAGGTGCGAGTGCTGCCGGGCTAGGCGGCGCTCGCGAGCTCGTCGCGCTGCTAGGCAGCCGAGGCAAGCTCGTCGCCGAGCTCGAGCTGCAGGCGCATCAGCGCCTCGCTCTCGAGCTGGCGGACACGCTCGCGGGTGAGGCCGAGCTCCTTGCCGATCGTCTCGAGCGACGCGGACTCGCCCGCGAAGCCGAAGCGGAGCTCGATGATCCGGCGCTGCCGTTCCGGCAGCTCGGCCACCGCGCGCTGGACGCGCTGGCGCCGAACCGACTCGACTGCCTCTTCGGCCGGATCGACCGAGGACTCGTCGGCGAACAGGTCGCCGAGCTCGGAGTCGCCGTCGGAGCCGAGGCCCTGGTTGAGCGAGATCGAGTCGACCGCGTCGAGCGCCTCGGTGACGTGCTCGCGCTTGAGGCGGGTCGCGTCGGCCAGCTCGTCGATCGTCGCCTCGCGGCCGAGCTTGGCCTGCAGCTCGGCGGACGCGCGGTTGAGCTTGATCCGCCGCTCCTGGACGTGCACCGGGATGCGAATCGTCTTGGACTGGTTGGCGACGGCACGCTGGCAGGCCTGGCGGATCCACCAGGTCGCGTACGTGGAGAACTTGTAGCCCTTGCGCCAGTCGAACTTCTCGGCGGCGCGGTTGAGGCCGATGACGCCCTCCTGGATCAGGTCGAGCAGGGGAACGTCGTGGCCCTGATAGCGCTTCGCGATCGAGACGACGAGGCGGAGGTTCGAGTTGATCATCCGCTCCTTCGCGGCGAGGTCGCCCTTCTCGATGCGCTTGGCCAGGGTGACCTCATCGGCTGCCGTGAGCAGACGGTGCTTGCCCGCGGAATCCATGAAGAGCTGGAGCGGGTCGAGCGTGCCGGACGGGCCGGGCGCCGACTCGGTCCGTGCCTCGGCGCGCACGATCACGTCGCGCTCTTCGAGCGCGGTCCGCAGCGCGGCCAGCTCCTCTTCCGGGAGCTCGTGCTCGTCCGCGAAGGCCTGGATCTCCTTCTCCTCGATGAAGCCGCGCTCGGCGGACTCCTCGACCAGGCGCTCGGCAGGCGTGAGGTCGTGCAGATGCATGGTGTCGCTAATTTGAATCCCTTTCGTCGTAGGCGGGCCGCTTGGGCTGGCGGCCTTCTAGGGCCCCTCCGACGCGCGGTCACCCGCGATGTGCCGGAAACGCCACTCGTAGTTATAGAACGGCTGCTCGCTCACGTCCATTCCCAAACATCGCATGTTTGCGATTTCCTTACAGCCGGCACACGAAATCGGCTCCGAAAGAGAGTTGCGACGAGGAAAAGCCCGCCGGCGGCGAGCGCTAGAATGCCCGTCTCAAGCCGACGTAGCTCAGCTGGTAGAGCACTTCACTCGTAATGAAGGGGTCCGCGGTTCGAATCCGCGCGTCGGCTCTTTCCCCCTCTGCCTTCCCCCTGGGCGACACAGCACTCATAATGAAGAGGTCCGCGGTTCGAATCCGCGCGTCGGCTCTTTCCC
>JANMWV010000518.1:0-12968 GCA_031394165.1 Actinomycetes bacterium | reverse complement strand
CGGGTACCGACTCGCTCGTCGCCGCGCAGATGGTCGGCCCCGAGGGCAGCGTCACCGGAATCGACATGACTCCTGAGATGCTCGTGAAAGCTCGCGCCTCCGCAGCCGCGATGGGTGCCGACAACGTTCGCTTCGTCGAGGGCGAGGTCGAGCAGTTGCCGTTTGCGGACGGGAGCTTCGACGTCGTGATCTCGAACGGCGTGATCGACCTCGTTCCCGACAAGGACGCCGTCTTCGGCGAGCTCTTTCGCGTGCTCGCACCCGGCGGACGGCTGCAGATCGCGGACGTGACGATTCAGCAGCCGGTCAGCGAGGAGGGGCGCAGGAACATCGACCTCTGGACCGGCTGAATCGCAGGAGCTCTGCTGGAAGCAGAGTACGCACAGCTCCTGGAGCGGCACGGATTCGAGCGGATCGAGAGCGGCAACCTCGTCGAGACCTACGCCCGCTCGACGTTCGAGGACACACGCCGGAAGGCAGAGAAGTTCGGCGCCCACGGAACGACAGTCAAGGCGTTCAGGCCACCCGCCTGACGCGACCGGAAAAGGAGAAAACGATGGCCGACAAAGCTGTGATCAATCTGTCGACCGGTCTGGAGGACGCAGAGCGCGTCACCGTCGCGTTCCTCGTCGCCGGTGGCGCTCTCGAGCAGGGCCGGCAGGTGGCGATGTTCCTGACCAAAGAAGCTGTCCGACTCGCGTTACCCGGCGTCGCCGACGCGGTCGCCTGTGACGGCTGCCCGCCGCTCGCACGGCTCTTTCAGCAGTTCGCGGACGGCGGCGGCGAACTGCTCGTATGCCCGATCTGCTTCAACTCGAAGAAGCTTGACGAAGCGCAACTCGTCGACAACGCCCGGCTGGCCGGTGCCACTCCCTTATGGCAGTGGATCGGCGAGGGCGCGGCGACGGTCTTCAGCTACTGACACCGGCGGCCACCCACACCCCAGGGAGGCGCCCACGAACGTCCGGAAAGGGCATCTACCTGGTCATGCCCACTGGTGCAGGTCCCTACCACCGGTCCATCCGGGGGCCTGAGCCGCGCCGGATCTCACGGAGGCTCCGAGGCAAGGTTCGGCCGACGGTTCAGCCGGGGCTCAATGCTCGAAGAGTCGGTGAGACCAGTCGAGAGTATGTGCGCACGCCTGGGTGTGCGGCGGCCGCAGTAGCCGTGGCGGGCGAGGAAGCCGGCGAGCCGTTTCTCGCCGAGGCTGCGGGCGTCGCCGGGGCTGGGGTAGCGCTCGAGGAAGGCGAGCGCGATCGGCGAGTCGATGTCGAAGAAGACGCGGGCGGCGACGGGACAGGAGCGTTCGAGCTGGGCGCGCAGCGTCAGGGGCATGTTGCCAACCAGGGGTTCGAGCAGGAAGATCGTCTCGTGTTGGGTCTGCCCCGGTTCGGGCGTGAAGAAATCGACCTTCTGTTCGTCTGTTGCGAAGCAGGAAGCGGTCGCGAACTACCTGCAGGACCTACGTCAGGCGCGCGAGCAGTTCAGCGCTGGCGTCGATCAATCGGTCGACCTCGCCGCGGTCGACGTTGCAGTTCGTGATGCCGTAAGCCCAGCGATACGCGTCCTGGTCGAGGATCTGGCGGAGCGGGACGTCGGCGACGAGGTCGAGGTCCTCGCTCAATGGCAGGTAGCCGAGATAGTCGTTTGCGTACGCAGCCGAGATGGTCGTCGCGAACGGGCTCCGCTCCTTGATGCGCGAGCCGGCCTCGTTGAAGAGCTCGAACGAGTTCGTGGAGATCGCTGCGTCGCCGAGTGCGATGCCCTGGATCTCTGCGCGCACCGGCACGTCAGCGCGCTCGACCATGTCGAGGTACATCGTCAACGCGCCCCACATGTACGAGTCGGGGAAGTCCTGCGCCGAGGTCATCGTGTGGATCTCGGCCGGCCAGGTCTCGGGCCACTCCGGTGTGCTTCGCGACTGCCACTCGTCCATCACCGTGCGGATCTCCTCCGCCGAGTACGCATGGCGCCGGCGCCGGAGCTCGAGCCACTCGCTTGCCGCGGCGACACGCGCATCCGGCGTCGTCTCGATCTGTGCGTACGCGTCGAGCGCGGCCTCTCCGAGCGCGCGCCCGAGCTCGTCGCGTGCCTCGTACGAGTGCCTGCTCGCGTCGCGGTTGCCGAACCACCAGTCCGTGAACGGCGCGACATCGCCGGCGCAACCCTGGATGAAGAGCGGCTCGACACCGCGAGCACCCTGCGCGAACGTAGCGCGCAGTGGGCCCGGATACTCGGCGTCCCATTCGCGTGTGATGCCGCCGATCGTGATCGGGTGCGCCGTGAAGCTGATGAGCGCAGCGAGCGGCGAGCCGTCCGCGCCGTCGATCCGGATCACGCTCAGCGAATCGTCGACCGGACGCTCGCGCCGCGTGCGATTGACGCTGAGACCCGGCGCGTGCCCGACCGTCGAGCCGACTCGCGCGGGCCGCAGCTTCTTCCAGGCCGCGTAGACCGCGCCCGAGACGAGGTCGGGAAGGATCGCCGTGTAACTCTCGAAGCCTGTTGCATCCTGGAGGCCGGCTACTCCCGAGCCGCGCGCAAGCGACGGCGCGCTGTGGTTGTGGCTCGCGTGCACGGAGATCGCGTCCTTTGCAATGCCTGTCTGCTCGTGCACGCGCTTGCGCACCTCGTTCGTGAGATCGCGACCTGCGAACACGAGATCGAGCGCGACGATCGCCGCAGTGCGTTCGCCGTCCGAGACCACGAGCGCCTGCGCGACGAGCGGCTCGCGCGCGCCTTCCGCAAGGCAGCGTCGCGCGGCCCAGCAGCCGAGCTGCAGTGCGAGCGGCGGCGTGATGTCGACGCGCGCGACGCCGGCGGAGAAGCTCAATGAAGCTCCGTCTCGTCGACCTGGCGGGCGATCACCACGACGTTGTCGCCTTGCGCAGTGGTCGCGATCGCGCGGACGACGAAGACGATGCCGTCGGTGAGCGCCTCGACCACCTCGGGTTCGCGGTCGGGCCGCTCGAGGAAATGGATTTGGCCCACCGGCTGGCCCACGCTCACGTGGTCGCCGAGGTCGACGAACGTTTCCCAGAGCCCGCTCTCCGGCGCAAGCAGGTAGTTGTCGACGTCGGTCGCGCGACCGATCACCGGCGGGGTCTCGCGGCGCTGGACGTCGCCCTCCAGCACCCCGACGTGCCGCAACACGTTCGCGAGGCCGCTCTGTGAGATTCGATGCGTCGTCGCGGTGACGTGGCCGCCTCCTCCGAGCTCGGTCGAGACGACGAGCTTTCCCTGCCGCTCGGCCTCGCCGACGAGCAGTCCGGTACCGGCGATGTCGATGTAGACGAAGTGGTGGCCGGTGCCCCACGCGAGCATCGCGTCGACCATCTTCCGGCGCTGTTCGGCGTCGTCGACCCAGTGCATCTCCGACCACGGCGGGCACAACCCACTGCGGCCGCCGCTGTGCATGTCGACGACGACGTCGGCCCGCGGGAAGAGCTCCCTCGAGAAGAAGTCGGCGAGCTGCGCATCCGGCGGCCCGTCGGGCGAACCCGGGAACGAGCGGTTGAAGTTGACGCCGTTCGGCCAGAGCCGTGTGTACTCACGGGATGCGTCCGGCGACGCGCAGGGCACGATGATCAGCTGGCCCAGGACGCCGGACGGCTGCGTCTCCCGTGCGAGGCGGAGCGCCGCGACCTGCCCTTCGGGCTCGTCCCCGTGCACGCCGCCGACCACGACGGCCGTAGGCCCGTCCCCGCCCTTGATCGAGACGATCGGGATGAAGAGGTGCGACCAGCCGCTCGTGTTGTTCGAGCGTGGCAACTCCAGGCGCCCGACCTGCTTGCCGGGCGCGTCGAGGTCGATCGAGCAGTGGACGGGGGAGTCATGCACGAGGCTCGGCAATTGTAGACAATCTGCGTATAGTTGACAATCAGCAGTCGCCGACCGAGGAGCGCTCGTGAAGATCACCGATGTCGAGGCCATCGTCCTGCGCCAACCCGCGTTGGACGACGGGATTGCCGACGGCAGCCAGGACGACCTCGTCATCAAGATTCACACCGACGAGGGTCTCGTCGGGATCGGGGAGGTCGACTCTGCGCCGGAGGCGGTGCGGGCCCTCGTCCAGGCGCCCGGCTCGCACGCGATCGCGAACTCCTTCCACGACCTGCTCGTCGGAGAGGACCCGAGCGACGTCGAGCGGCTCTGGCAGAAGATGTACCGCGGCATGAACTACATCGGGCGGCGTGGCATCGCGCTCCACGCGCTCAGCGGCATCGACATCGCGCTCTGGGATCTCAAGGGCAAGGCGGCCGGCAAGTCGGTCAGCGAGCTGCTCGGCGGAGCGAAGCGCGACAAGGTGCGCGCGTACGCGTCGATGCTCATGCCCGACACGACGGAGGAGACCTCGGAGCGCGTCGGCGCTCTCTGCAACGACGGGTTCACCGCCGTCAAGCTCGGCTGGGGGCCACTCGGCCGCGATCCCAAGCACGACGTACGGCTCGCCGCGGCCGCGAAGGAGGCTGGGGGTGAGTGCGACATCCTGATCGACGCCGGCCTCGGCTACGGCAGCGACGCGAAGACGGCGATCGGTGTCGCGCGCGAACTCGAGCAGATCGGCATTTTCTGGCTGGAGGAGCCGTTCGAGCCGGACGAGTACGAGGCGTACGCCGAGCTCGCCGACGCGGTCGACATCCGGATCGCCGCCGGCGAGCAGGACACGACGGTCTGGGGGTTCCGTGAGCTGATCGAGCGCGGCCACGTCGACCTCGTGCAGCCGGACGTGACGCGCTGCGGCGGCATCACCGAGTTCTTGCGCATCGGCGAGCTCGCACGTGCCCACGGCGTCGAGACAGTGCCGCACGCGTGGAAGAGCGGCATTATCAAGGCGGCGTCGTTGCACGTGAACGCGGTGCTGCCCGACGGCATTCTGCAGGAGTACTGCGTGGCCGACACGCCGATCAACCAGACACTCGTGAAAGAGCGCATGCCGCTCGACGCCGACGGCTACGTCGCCGTTCCAACAGGCCCGGGCCTCGGCATCGAGCTCGACGACGAAGTCCTCGAGCGCTACCGCGTCGCATGATCTAGGAGGCAACCAGATGGCAGTCACACCCGGTTCCGATCTCGCCGCGCGCGCCGCGGCCGTCATCCCCGGCGGCGTCAACAGCGGCCAGCGCCGCGTCCCCGGGCTCGAGCAGCTCGTGATCGCGGCGACGAGCGGCTCGACGTTCACCGACGGCGAGGGCAACACCTACACCGACTACCACTCCGCGTTCGGTCCACCGCTGCTCGGACACAACGACCCCGACGTCGACGCGGCGGTCGCCGCTGCAGCCCGAACGGTCGGACTGATGGGCGTGGGCGTGACCGAGATCGAGGTCGAGCTCGCAGAGCGCATCGTCGAGCACGTTCCGTCCGTCGAACAGGTGCTGCTCACCGAGACCGGCAGCGAGGCGACGTTCCACGCTCTGCGCGTTGCGCGCGCGGCGACCGGCCGCAAGCACGTGATCAAGTTCCAGGGCTGCTACCACGGGTGGCACGACTCCGTCGCGATGAATGTCATCTCGCTCCCGGAGAACGTCGGCAAGAAGGACCCGCTGTCGCAGGGCGTCATCCAGGAAGTGATCGACGCGACGATCGTCTGCCGTTTCAACGACGCGGCCGACGTCGAGCGCGCGCTCGACGAGAACGAGGTTGCAGCGATCATCGTCGAGCCGATCCCGCACAACATCGGCTGCGTCCTGCCGAAGCCGGGCTTCCTCGAGCGCTTGCGTGAGCTCTGCGACAAGCACGGCACCGTGCTCATCTTCGACGAGGTGATCACGGGTTGGCGCCACGCGCTCGGCGGTTACCAGTCGATCGTCGGCGTCACGCCGGACCTGACGACGATGGGCAAGGCGATGGGGAACGGCTGGCCCGTCTCCGCGCTCGGCGGCAAGTCCGAGCTGATGGAGCTCTTCTCCACGACGCCAGGGCGGCCCGCGTTCTTCGCCGGTACGTTCAACGGGCATCCGCCCACGTCGGCAGCCGCGCTCGCGACGATCCAGAAGCTCGAGCGCGAGCCCGTGCACGAGCACGTCTTCCGGCTCGGCGAGCGTGCGCGTCAGGGCTTGACGGAGCTGTATGCCGGGCTCGGCGTGCAGGCGGTCGTCGCAGGCTTCGGCTCGGTTTTCGTCACGTACTTCCTCGAAGGCCCCGTCGAGAGCTACGACGACCTGCTCGCGAACGACGTCGAGATGTTCACGGGCTATCGCCGAGAGCTGATGAAGCACGGCATCTTCGAGTTGCCGCTCAATCTCAAGCGCTCTCACTTCTCCTACGCGCACACGGACGACGACGTCGACCGCCTGCTCGAGGGAACCGAGGCCGCGGTGACCGCAGTGCTGGCGGGTCGTGCGTGACGGATCCCGCGGTCTCCTGCACGATCGATCTGACGGCTCCCGGGAAGCAGATCGGACGTCTGCAGTATCCGAAGATCACGAACACCAGCGGCTGGGCGTACAGCTTCGTCCCGCTCGCGACGATCGCGAACGGCGACGGGCCCACCGTGCTCGTCTCGGGCGGAAACCACGGTGACGAGTACGAGGGCCAGGTCGCGGCGATACGACTGGTCCAGGAGATCGACCCGGCGCAGGTGAGCGGCCGGATCATCGTGATCCCCGTGATCTCGAGGGCCGCCTCGAAAGGGAACACGCGCATGTGGCCCTCCGGCGCGAACTTCAACCGGTCGTTCCCGGGCAAGCCCGACGGGTCGCCCGACCAGCAGCTCGCCGATTACTTCACGCGCGTGCTGTTCCCGATGTCGGATGTCGTGATCGATATGCACTCGGGCGGGCGGACGGCATGGTTCACGCCGTGTTCGCACATGCACGTCGTCGACGATCCCGCGCAGCGCAAGGAGATGCTCGAGGGGATGCAGGCGTGGAACTCCGAGTACCACTTCCTCTACATCGACGTGAACGGCAACGGGTTGCTACCCGTCGAGGCCGAAGACCAGGGCAAGCTCGTCATCACCACGGAGCTGGGCGGGGGCGGCCGCGTGCCCGCGCCGGTGCACGAGCTCGCGTGGTGCGGGCTGACCAACGTCCTGCGCCACGTCGGCGTCCTCGAAGGCGAGGTCGTTCGGCGCGATCCACCCGCAGTGATCCTCGACGGACGGGATCAGCGCAACTACGTGATCCTCGAGGAGGATGGGATCTTCGAGGGCCTCCTCGAGCCGGGAGCGACGGTGCAGGCGGGTGACCCGGTGGCGCGGCTCTGGTTCCCGGATCGCATCGATCGCGAGCCGACGGTGCTGCGCGCGCCGCTCGACGGCGTGCTCGCGTGCATCCGCTCGATACCTGCGGCAGAGGCGGGCGACTCCGCCTTCGTGCTCGGCCAGCCGATCGAGGCTTCAGCGCTCCTGTGAGACCGGGCCGGACGTTCGCGAGCGTCCGGAACCACCGGAACTACCGGCTCTACTTCGGAGGCCAGGCCGTCTCGTTCACCGGCTCCTGGGTGCAGCAGATCGCCGCGTCCTGGCTCGTGGTTCAGCTCACGCACTCGCCGATCGCGGTCGGCGCGCTCGCGCTCGCGCAGTTGCTGCCGGTGACGGTCCTCGGTCTGTTCGTCGGCACGCTGATGGACCGATTCGAGATCAGGCGCATCGCGCTCGTGACCGAGACGGCGAACCTGGCGGTCGCGGCTGCCTTCGCGGCCCTGACGCTCTCCGGTGCGATCACCGTGTGGCAGATCTACGTGCTCGCAGTGCTGCAGGGGATCGGGCTGTCGGTCGGCGGGCCTGCCCGGCACGCGCTCGTCTTCCAGATGGTCGGCGAGAAGGACCTGGCGAACGCGATCGGCCTGAACTCGAGCCTCGGGACGACGGCGCGGGTCGTCGGCCCCGCCATCGGGGGCGCACTCGTCGCGTTCGCCGGCCCGGGGGTCGCCTTCGCCGTCAACGCCGGCAGCTTCCTTGCCGAGCTGCTTGCACTCGCCGCGATCGACAGCTCGAAGTTGCACGTCACGGTGCGCGACCACGGCGCGACGCTCGTCGGCGGCGCGCTCGACGCCCTCCGCTACGTCGTGCGCTCAGCGCGTGCGGGCGTTGCGTTCTTCGGCGTGCTCGTGCTTTCGACGTTCTGCTTCAACTTCAACGTGCTGCTGCCGCTCGTCGCCGACCGGACACTGCACGCGGGCGCTCAGACGTTCGGGCTGATCGCTGCCGTCTTCGGCGCCGGCGCGCTCTGCGGCTCGCTCGCAGCGGCGAGACGCGGGACAAACAGCCTGCGCTACCTGCTGATCGGTGCCTTCGGCTACGGCGTCCTCGAGCTCGCACTCGCGCCCCAGCGCTCGCTCGTCGTGATCTGTGTGCTCCTGTTCGCTACTGGGCTCTTCTACATCCAGTGGGGCGCGACCGCGCTGACTGCCATCCAGCTGGAGGCTCCGGACCACCTACGGGGCCGCGCCGCGAGCCTCTACTTCTGGGCGTTCCTCGGCGGCGCTCCACTCGGCGGCTTGTTCGCGGGTTGGCTCGTCTCGCTCGGCGGCACGCAGCTCGCGTTCTACATCGCCGGGACGATTGCCGTGCTCACGGCGATCGCCGGTGCGGCGCGCCTCAACGTCGCCTCGCGGAGGCGGATCACTGCTTCCGTGCCGCTGAGACGATGAGCTCCGCCGCGGCGTCGATTGCGTCGTCGTCGATCAGACGGTGCGTGACGAAGCGGGTGCGGCCGTCGAACTGCATCGCAAGGACTCCAGCCTCGCGAAGCCGGTCGACGTCGCCGTCGCCGTAGACGATGTTCGTCTCGGGCTCCGGTGCGCCGATCAGTCGTGCGAGGCGGCGGGCGCGCACGTGATCGTCCGCGAGGCGGTCGATCATGTCGAGGGCGAGCAGCCCCGCCGCGGCGTAGATCCCGGCCTTGTGCACGGTCGCGCCGCCGAGCCGTTTGAGCTGGACGCGCGCGGCGGCGATCGTTGCCTCGTCGCCGGCAAGGATCGTTCCCATCGGCGCGCACAGGCCCTTGTTCAGGCTGACGGCAACGGTGTCGACCGGCGCGGCCAACTCGGCGAGCGGGACGCCGAGTGCCACGGCCGCGTTCGCCAGGCGCGCGCCGTCGAGGTGCGAGCGCGGCGCTCGGGCGGCGAGCTCTGCGGTCTGCGCGGCCGTCAGCACGGTGCCACCGCGCCGCGTGTGCGTGTTCTCGATGCAGACGACCGCGGCAGGCTCCCCCTCACCCATAGACACCGGCTCGAGCCGGGCCACCTCGGTGAGCCAGTCGCCCTCGTTGACGACGATGTGGTCGTCACCCGCGACGAGCACGCGGTCTCCCGGACGCGTCATCGCGAGTAGCGCCGCGAGGTTCGCGAGTGAGCAGGTCGGCACGAGCACGCAGGCTTCCTTGCCGAGCAGCGCCGCGCCGCGCCCCTCGAGCTCGTTCACGCTCTCGTCCTCGCCGTACGTCGCCCACCCGAGCCGCGCCGAGCGCATTGCGTCCCACATCGCGTCCGTCGGAGCGGCGCAGATGTCGGAGCGGAGGTCGATCATCGTCGCGGCAGGTGCTTGCCCGGCAGTGCGCCGGTGTGCTCGCCGTCGGTGACGACGGGCGTACCGTTGACGATCACATGATCGACGCCGCGCACGTAGTTCACCGGATCGTCCAGCGTCGAGCCGTCCTCGAGCCGGTCGAGGTCGAGCACGACGACGTCGGCCGCGCGCCCGGCCTCGAGCCGCCCGCGGTCGAGCAGCCCGAAGTGCTCGGCAGGCATTGCGGTCATCTTGTGGATCGCCGTCTCGAGCGAGAGCGACTGCAGCTCGCCGACGTGGCGGGTCAGATAGTGCTCGTGACCGGCGAAGCACACCGGGTGCGCGGTCACGGCCGCGAGCTCGCTGTCGACGGCGCTCGTGAAGCCGTCGACGCCGAGCGAGATCAGCGGATGCGTGATCATCTCGGTGAGGTGCTCGTCGGTGAAGAGCTCGCCGATCAGCAGGATGCTCTCGAACGCGGGGCCTGCCGCGGCCAGGATGTCGAAGTACGCATCCCACTGGTCCTTGCCCATCAACGCCGCGATCTCGTTGAAGTCCTTTCCCTCCAGTTCCGGATACTGCGGGCTCGACTGCAGGCGCGCGCGATGCCACTCGCCGCGGTGAATGAAGCGCCAGTAGCGGTCGCACTCGTTGCGCAGCCGCTCGCGCGCGCGCTCGTCGCGCAGCTGCGCGCACGTCTTTTCCCAGCCGCCCTCCATCACCCACTGCGGCAGGATCCCCGCCATCTGGCCGAGCCCATCCTTGAACGGCGTCGTGTCGGCGAGAACGTCGAGCCCTTCCACCTCGCGTGCGGTCTGCATTGTGTCGACGGCCCGCTGCCAGGCACCCGGGGCGGCCCCCGTCCGGTTGCGGACGTTCAGATGTGAGATCTCCCCGTGTGTCTTGCCCTCGCGGACGATCGTCAGGAACTCTTCGATCGACTCCTGTAGGTGGGAGTCACGGTTCCGGATGTGACTCGTGTAGTAGCCGTCGTACTCGCCGACGACCTTGTTCAGCCGTACGAGCTCGTCGGTCGGCGCCATGCGGCCCGGGTTGAACTCGAGCCCGGTCGAGAGGCCGAGTGCGCCCGCGTGCATCGCCTCGCGCACGAAATCCTCCATGGCGCGTAGCTCCGGCTCGGTCGCTTGCGGGCCGAAGACCCCCGCTGCGTACCGCACGGTGTTGTGGCCGACGAACCAGGCGAGGTTCGGCGAGTGCCCGTGCTTCGAGAGCCACGAGAGATGGTCGGCGAAGCTCGCCCACTCGACGGGCCCGTCGTAGGCAAAGGTGCGCATGCGGCCCTCGATGAAATGCCGCGACGCGTCGGTGACCGGTGCGTAGGTCCACCCGCAGTTGCCGACGACCTCGGTCGTCACGCCCTGGCGGATGGTGCTCTCGGCCGTCGGGTTCGCGAGAATCGACCAGTCGCTGTGGCTGTGCGGGTCGACGAACCCGGGGCAGACGACACGGCCCGCCGCTTCGATGACCCGGTCGGCGCGGCTGCCGTTCACCGGCCCGACGTGGGCGATGCGGCCGCCGTCGATCGCGACGTCGCCGCGGAACGGGGGACGGCCGCTGCCGTCGACGACCCAGCCGTCGCGGACGAGAAGATCCGTCATCGAGTGACCATCACTTCTTGGTGGGGACGTCGCCCACGCCGCCGCCGATGCGGGGGTCGAGTACGTCGCGCAGGCCGTCGCCGAGGAAGTTGAAGCCCATCACGACGATCATGATCGCGAGCCCGGGGAAGATCGACATCCAGATGCTCTGGTCGATGTACGAGCGCGCGGTGGCGAGCATGTTGCCCCACGCAGCCTCGGGCGGCTGGGTGCCGAGCCCGAGGAAGGACAGTGTCGCCTCGCTGAGGATCGCCGTGGAGAAGTACATGGTCGTGAGGACGATCAGCGGCGCGACGATGTTGGGGATCAGGTGACGCACCATGATCCGGATCCCGCCGCCCCCGAGCGCGCGCGCAGACTCGATGAACGGGAAGCCCATCACTTCGAGCACGGCGGCGCGAACGACCCGTGCGAAGGCGGGGACGATGATCACGCCGATTGCGATCATCGCGTTCCGGCGGTTCGCGCCGAGCAGCCCGGCGTTGACGATCGCGAGCACGATGCCCGGGAACGCGAACATGATGTCGACGACGCGCATCAGCAGCAGGTCGACGATGCCGCCGCGGTAGCCGGCAAGCAGGCCGATCAGCGTGCCGGCGACGAGCGCGATCGAGATCGCGACGGCACCGACCTGCAGCGAAACCTGGGCGCCGTGGATGACGCGGGCGAGCGTGTCGCGGCCGAGGTCGTCAGTCCCGAACGGGTGCGCCCCGCTGGGGCCGAGCAGCCGGTCGGAGACCGGTGCGTTCGGATCGAGAGTCCAGACGAAGCGGCCGAAGAGCGCCGTCAGCACGCAGAAGCCCACGATAGCCGCGCCGACGATCCCGATCGGGTTTGCCCAGCGCTCCGGGATCGCGCGCCGACGGCGGACGGCCTCCCAGGCGGGCGTCGCGCTCGCTGCGCTCACGAGACGCTGATCCTCGGGTCGAGAAAGCCGTAGATCAGGTCGACGACCATGTTGGCCGCCACGAACACGGCGGCGATGATCAGCGTCGCCGTCTGGATGACGGGGTAGTCGCGGTTGGAGATCGCGTTCAGCAGCGTGTATCCCACGCCCGGCAGGCCGAAGATGATCTCGACGATGGCGGCCCCGCCGATGAGGACGCCGACCTCGAAGCCGACGACCGTCACGACAGGAATCAGCGCGTTCCGCAGCGCGTGCTTGCGGAGCACCTTTCGGCGCGGCACGCCCTTGGCACGTGCAGTGCGCACGTAGTCGAGATTCAGCACGTCGAGCATCGTCGCGCGAACCATCCGCATGACGATCGCGAGGGTGAAGACCGAGATCGAGATCGCCGGCATGAAGAACTCCTGGAGATTCTTGACCGGGTCCTTGAAGATCGAGACGTACGACAGCGGCGGCACCCAGTGGAAGACGCGCGAGAAGAACACGAGCAGCAGCGTCGCAAGCCAGAAGTTGGGGATGCTGATTCCGATGAGGCCGCCGACGCGCGACACGTAGTCGCTGGCGCTGTTCCGCTTCACCGCGGAGATGACACCGAGCGGGATGCCGATCAGCACCGCGATCAGCAGGCCGAGCACGATCAACTCGAGCGTGATCGGCAGCGCCGTCTTGATGATGTCCGAGATCGGGCGGTTGCTGAGCAGCGAGTGCCCCATGTTGCCCTGGAAGATCCCGCTCACCCAGCGCCAGTACTGGGATAGATAGGAGCCGTCGAGCCCGAGTTGTTTGGCCGCCGCAGCCTTCGCCTCGGGCGTTGCGGTCGCGTCACCGCCGAACATGATGTCGATCACGTTCCCCGGTAGCAGCCGCACGCCCAGGAAGATCACGATCGAGACCGTGACGATCGTCGCGGCCATCGAGGCGAGGCGTTGGGCGAGGAACCGATGCAAGGCGAGAGAGACGGCGGGGGGGGGCGCAGCGCCCCCCCCCC
>JANMWV010000491.1:0-7232 GCA_031394165.1 Actinomycetes bacterium | reverse complement strand
GCGCCGCGTGATCGCGGGCCAGAAGCGGGCATGTGTCGCCTGGGGGGTCACTGGGCCGCGACCTCGTCGACCCAGTGCTCGAGCAGCGGCCACGCGTCGTGCGGGCCGGGTCCCGCCTCGGGATGGAACTGCAGCGAGCGTGCGCGCAGCTCCGGGAAGTCGAGGCCCTCGACGGTGTCGTCGTAGAGCGAGACGTGCGTCGCCTCTCTCGCGTCGGTCGCGCGCACGGCGAAGCCGTGGTTCTGGCTCGTCACGAGCACGCGGCTGTTCTCGCGCTGGAGCACGGGATGGTTCGCGCCGCGGTGCCCGAACGGCAGCTTGAACGTCTCGTGCCCCGTCGCCAGCGCGAGCACCTGATGGCCGAGGCAGATGCCGAGCACGTGCGTGCGGCCGAGCAGCTCGCGCACCGTGGCGGTCTCCTGCTCGAGCGGCGCCGGATCGCCGGGCCCGGGCGAGAGCAGCACGCCGTCGTAGCCCGCGAGCTCGTCGGCGTCGACGTCGTACGGATACACGGTGACAGCCGCGCCGGCGGCGGCGAGACGGCGCAGCACCGAGCGCTTGACGCCGTAGTCGACGACGGCGACCTTGGCACGCCCCTCCTCGGTGTAGCGGTAGGGCTCCGTGGTCGACACCGCGTCGACGAGCGCGCGCCCCGCCATCGACGGCTGCTGTGCCGCCTGTGCGACGGCTTCCTCGACGCTCGCAGGCCCGGAGACGACGACGCCCTGCATCGCGCCGGCGTCGCGCAGCCTCAGCACGAGCGAGCGCGTGTCGATGCCGGTGAGCGCGATCACGCCGCGCTCGTGCAGCCAGTCCGTCCACGCCGGGCCGCGCGCCTCGCGCATCAGCACCGCCTTCGCGTGCGCCTTGCCCGACTCCGACCGCTCCTCGGTGACGCCGTAGTTGCCGACCATCGGCGCGGTGAAGCACACGAGCTGCTCCGCGAAGCTCGGGTCGGTGACGGCTTCCTGGTAGCCGGCCATGCCGGTCGTGAAGACGGCCTCGCCGCTCGCGACTCCCTCGGCGCCGACGGAGTCGCCGCGGAAGACCGTGCCGTCCTCGAGTGCGAGGAAGCCCTTCACGCGGCGTGCACCGGCTGGTACGCCGTCGCGCCCGCGACGATCGTCATCGTGATCGCGCCCGTCAGCGTCTCGCCGAGCAGCCACGAGTTGGCCGAGCGCGAGCGGAAGCCGTCTTCTCGAACGTGGCAGTTGCGCTCGAGGTCGAGCAGCACGAGGTTGGCCGTCGCCCCCACCGCGACGCGCGGCCGGTCGATCCCGAAGATGCGTGCAGGCCCGGTGGACATCCGGTCGACGAGCGTAGCCAGCGGCAGCAGGCCCGGCAGCACGAGGCGGGTGTAGAGGACGGCGAACGCCGTCTCCAGGCCGGTGACGCCGAACGGCGCGGCCTCGAACGGCGCCTCCTTCTCGTGCCGCGCGTGCGGCGCGTGATCGGTGGCGATCGCCTCGATCGTCCCGTCGCGGAGCGCGTCGAGCAGCGCGATGCGGTCGCTCTCGGCGCGCAACGGCGGATTCATCTTCACGTTGGCGTCGAGCGAGCGCACCGCCTCGTCGGTCAGCACGAGATGGTGCGGCGTCACCTCGCCGCTGGCGCGGACGCCCGCCTCGCGTGCCCGGCGCAGCGCGGCGACCGACTCGGCGGCGGAGAGGTGCAGGAGGTGCAGCGGCTGGTCCTCGTACGCTGCGAGCGCGAGATCCCGCTCGACCATGATCGACTCCGCGACCGACGGATAGCCGGCAAAGCCGAGCTCGGCGGCGACCGCGCCTTCGTGCACGTGGCTGCCGTGCGAGAGGCTCGACTCCTCGCAATGCAAGGCGAGCGGGCGGCCGGTGACCGACGCGTACTGGAGCGCGCGGCGCATCAACCCCGCGGACGCGACCGGGACGCCGTCGTCGGAGAAGGCGATCGCACCCGCCGCGGCGAGCTCCGCCATCTCCGTCAGCTCGGCGCCGCCCTGCCCGCGCGTGATCGCGGCCAGGAACCCGACCTGCACGTCGGCCTCGCGGCGCGCGGTCTCGACGAGCGCGCCAAGGATGGCGGCGGAGTCGACGACCGGGTCGGTGTTGGGCATCGCGAGGATGGCGCAGAAGCCGCCGGCCGCGGCTGCGGCGGTGCCGCTCGCGATCGTCTCCTCGTCCTCTCGTCCCGGCGTGCGCAGGTGCACGTGCGGGTCGACGAAGGCGGGCGCGAGCACAAGCCCGGTCGCGTCGACGATGCGGTGCTCGCTCGCGTCGACCTCATGCGCGACCGCGGCGATGACGCCGCTGTCGATGCGCACGTCGAGCGTCGCGTCGAGGCCTTCAGCCGGGTCGACCACGCGCGCGCCGCGCAGGACGACGTTCTCGCCGTGCCGTTCTTTGACGACGAGCATCAGGCCACCTCCGCCGCTGCGAGCGCGCGGACGCCGACCGGGCCGCCGGTGAGCACGTCGTAGAGCACCGCCATGCGCACGACGAGGCCGGAGCGCACCTGCGCCTCGACGAGCGCGTCGACCGAGTCGGCGACCCGCGGGTCGATCTCGACGCCACGGTTCATAGGCCCCGGGTGCCTCACCTTCTGCCCGGGTGAGAGCCGCTCCGGCGTGATCCCCCACTGTGCGGCGTACTCGCGGAGGCTCGGCACGAAGTTGGCACCCTGCTCCATGCGCTCGCTCTGCATGCGCAGGACGTAGACGACGTCGGCGTCGCGGATCGCGCCGATGTCGGTGGTCGCCTCGACGCCGAGGCCGCGCGGCAGCAGCGCCGGCGGGCCGACGAGCGTGCAGCGGATGCCGACGAGCGCGAACGCCTGGATCAGCGAGCGCGCGACGCGGCTGTGCAGGACGTCGCCGACGATCGCGACGTGGAGCCCTTCGAGCCGCCCGAGCTCCTCCTGAAGCGTGTACAGGTCGAGCAGCGCCTGCGTCGGGTGCTGGTGTTTGCCGTCGCCCGCGTTGACGATGTGCGCACTCGTCACGTCGGCGACGAGCTGCGGCGCGCCGATCTGAGGATGGCGGATCACGATCACGTCGGGGTCGTACGCGCCGAGCGTCAGCGCGGTGTCCTTCAGCGACTCCCCCTTGTCGACGGACGAGCCGACCGACTTGATGTTGAGCGTGTCGGCCGACAGCCGCTTCGCGGCGAGCTCGAAGCTCGATGAGGTGCGGGTCGACGACTCGTAGAAGAGGTTGACGATCAGCCGTCCCTTCAGCGTCGGCAGCTTCTTGAGCTCGCGGTCCATCGACGCCGCGAACGTGCGGGCGGTGCCGAGCAGGCGCTCGACGTCGTCGCGCGTCAGGTCGGCAACCGAGATCAGGTGGCGGCGAGGCGGGGCCTGTGGCGGCCTGAGCTCGTCGTTGACCAGGCGGATCGTCATCGGGTTTCCTCCTCCGGCGAGGACACGAGCAGGACGTTGTCGACTTCGTCGATCTCCACGAGCTGCACCTGGATCCGCTCCGCGCGCGCCGTCGGCAGGTTCTTGCCGACGTAGTCGGGGCGGATCGGGAGCTCGCGGTGGCCGCGATCGACGAGGACTGCGAGCTGGACGCGCGCAGGGCGGCCGTAGTCGAAGAGCGCCTCGATCGCCGCGCGGATCGTGCGCCCCGTGTAGAGGACGTCGTCGACGAGGATCACCGTGCGGCCCTCGAGCGGGAAATCGAGCTGTGTCGCGCGGAGCAGCGGCTGCGGATGCAGCGGCGCCTCGCCGCCACGCACGCGCACGTCGTCGCGGTAGAAGGTGATGTCGACCGTGCCGAGCTCGGGCGCCTCGCCGGCGCGCTCCTCGATCAGCCGTGCGAGCCGGTGCGCAAGCGGCACGCCGCGCGTCTGGATGCCGACGAGCGCGACCTCGCCGAGGTCGGGATTCGCCTCGATGATCTCGTGCGCGATGCGCGAGAGAGTCCGCGCGAGCGCGTCGGCGTCGAGGAGGGACTTCCCGGATGCCTCGACTGCGCTCATACGGCAGTGGGCGTCGCGGGGACGGGGGCGTGCGTCATCGTTCGACTCCTTTCCGGCCTCACTGGGCCGGGTTAAAGGGGTGCGTGGCTGCAGCCACAGTACCGTGTGCGCCGGATGGACGCGAACCTGCTCGAGCGCTACGCGGATCTGATCGTCTCCGTGGGCGCCAACGTGCAGCCCGGCCAGGTGCTCGCGGTCGAGGCCCTGCCCGAGGCACAGCCGCTCGTGGCCGCGATCGCGCGGGCGGCGTACGACCGCGGCGCGCGCTACGTCGAGGCGGCCTACTTCGACCCGAACCTGAAGCGGATCCGCGCCGAGCGGGCACCCGACGACTCGCTCGAATGGGTGCCGCCGTGGCTCGGGCAGCGGATCGTCGGGCTCGGCGAGCTCGACGCCGCGCGTGTCGTCCTCGTGCCGCTCGTGCCGCCGAGCCTCCTCGACGGCGTCGACCCGGCGCGCGCCGGCCGCGACCGCCTGCCGACGCTGAAGGAGACGTTCAAGACGGTCGACGACCGCTCGATCGCGTGGACGCTCTCCCCCTTTCCCACCGCGGCGTGGGCACAGGTCGTCTATCCCGAGGCGCCGGCGGACGAGGCGCTCGCGCTGCTCTGGCAGGACGTGATCCACGTCTGCCGGCTCGACGAGCCCGACCCCGCGCGAGCGTGGAACGAGCGCATCGACCAGATCTGGCAGGTGGCGAGCCGCCTCGACGCGCTCGACCTCGACGCGCTGCACTTCGACGGGCCCGGCACCGATCTCACCGTCGGCCTGCTCCCGAGCTCGCGCTTCGCGAAGGAGGGCGGCGCGTCGCACACGCGGACCGGCGTGCGGCACGTGCCGAACATCCCGACCGAAGAGGTCTACACGACGCCCGATCCGGAGCGGACGAGCGGGCTCGTGACCGCGACGAAGCCGCTCGACGTCGCGGGCTCGCTCGTCACCGGGCTGCGCATCCGGTTCGAGGGTGGCCGCGCGGTGGCGATCGACGCGGATACGAACGCCGAGGCGCTGCGTGCGCGCTGCTCGGTCGACGACGGCGCGGCCAGGCTCGGCGAGGTGGCGCTCGTCGACGGCGACAGCCGCATCGGCAGGCTCGGGCGAACGTTCTTCACGACGCTGCTCGACGAGAACGCCGCGAGCCACATCGCACTCGGCGACGCGTACTCGTCACCGATCGGCGACGACGGCGACCTGCCGCGCATCAACGCGAGCTCCGTGCACATCGACTTCATGATCGGCTCCGACGAGGTGGAGGTCACCGGCACGACGAAGTCCGGCGAGACCGTGACGATCCTCCGCGGCGGCGCCTGGCAGATCTAGTCGACGACCGGCTCGTCCGGTTCCGTGAGCGCCTCGATCGCGTCCTTCGCCGCTTCGAGTGAATCCTCCGGGACCATCACCTTGAGCGCGTCGGCCTCGTCCTCGGGCTCGAGCGTCGCCTCGATGCCGGCGGCGGCGAGCAGCTCCTGGAGCTCCTCCGCCTCCGTGACGTCACCCGCCAGGGCCACCTGCACTTTCTCCGGCATCGGCCTCGGACGATACCGGGCGGGCTCCGCCCTTGACGAGTTGCGGTTGGCCGCGCTCGGCGAACGGCACCTCGATCGCGTCGAAGTCGCGCGGCACGACGGTGTCGGGGAAGATCTCCCGCGCCTCGCGCGCCAGCTCCGGTCCGAAGTAGCGCGTCGAGAGGTGCGTCAGGGCAAGCAGGCGCACCCCGGCGAGCCGTGCGACCTCTGCGGCCTCCGCCGCCGTCGAGTGGAGCGTCTCGCGCGCCCGCTCCTTCTCCTCGGCCGAGAAGGTCGCCTCGTGCACGAGCACGTCGGCGCCGTGCGCGGCCTGGACGACGCCGGGCGACGGCGCGGTGTCACCGCTGAGGACGACCTTCCGCCCCGGCCGTCCGGGGCCGAGCACCGAGTCGGGCGTGATCACACGGCCGTCGGCGAGGGTCACGGGCTCGCCGCCCTGCAGCACACCGCGCTCGCGGCCGGGCGGGACGCCGAGCGCGTCGGCCGCCTCGACGTCGAAGCGGCCGGGCCGATCGTGCTCGACCAGGGCGTAGCCGACCGCACCGACGCCGTGGTCGACGGCGAACGTCTCGATCCGGTACTCGCCCCGCTCCAGCGACTCGCCCGGGTCGCGCTCGACGACGGAGAGCGGGTACGGCAGCCGGCCTAGACCCGGCCGGAGCTTGGCGAAGAGGTCCTTTGTGCCGCTCGGGCCGTACACCGTCAGCCCGGGCTCGGCGCGGCCACGCAACGCGAACGTCTTCAGCATCCCCGGCAGGCCGAGGAAATGGTCGGCGTGGAGGTGCGTCAGGAAGATGTCCTCGATGTCGGGCAGGCCGACGGCCGAGCGCTGGAGCTGCCGCTGCGTGCCCTCGGCACAGTCGAAGAGGAGCTTCTCGCCGCCGCGACGCACGAGGAAGGCGGCAGGCGCCCGCAGCGCCGTGGGCATCGACGCAGACGTGCCGAGAAAGAGGAGGTCAAGGTCCACGCCGGGCGATTCTAGGAGCAGGGCGCTCAAGGCCACCGGCCGGCGCGACGATCGTCGGCCACCTCGGCCCCCTGAGCCCGCGGCTGTAGATTCCGCGCATGGCCGACCCCAGCGTGCTCGAGGTCTACCGGCGCGAGATCACACCGGAGCTCTACACGGAGATCCGCGAGCTCTACAAGACGCACTCGATCGCCGAGGATGCGCGCGACCTGCCGGGGCTCGTCTCGACGCTGACCCCCGACTGCGTCTACGAGCTCGTCCAGTCGGGGCACCGCTGGGAGGGGCACGAGGGCGCGGTGCGGTTCTACACGCAGCTGCTGACGGCGTTCCCCGACATCCGCTTCGACCTGACCGACATCGTGATCGGCCCGCAGGGCGTCTACGTCTCCGGGATAGACGTCCTCGCGTTGACGCGGCCTTAGCCTGGCAGCACGAGCGTCTGGCCTGGGCGGAGCGTCGCCGTGCGCAGGTGGTTACGCTGCTGGAGCTTCCAGACGCCCTCTCGGGTGTCGCCGGCATAGCGTGCGACGGCGATCGTCCAGAGGGTGTCGCTCGGCTTCACGACGTACGTCCGTTCAGGCCCGGCGCCGTGCGAGACCCTGGCGACCGTCCCGACGGCGAGTGCCGCGAGGACGAGCACGATGAGGAGTTTGACGAACATGTGTTCGCCATACTAGAGCGAACAGGCGTTCGTGTCAAGTACGACGTGCGGCCTCGGGGAGCCGGTCGGCTCCCCGAGGCGGAGACGCTACTTCTTGCGGCAGGGCCTGCTCTTCGCCGACC